>JAYVQF010000042.1:0-11130 GCA_043777195.1 Thermoanaerobaculia bacterium | reverse complement strand
TTATTGGTGATGAAAATGAATGATGTGAACTACGGGGGTGTTACTGGAGCCCTTGACCAGGATTGAACTGGTGACCCCGTCATTACCAATGACGTGCTCTACCACTGAGCTACAAGGGCCCTGAGGACTGTGAGAAGAAAACCGGAATGTCGTCGGGGCTTGCGCGAGTTGGAGCGGGCGACGGGATTCGAACCCGCGACAGTCAGCTTGGAAGGCTGACACTCTACCAACTGAGTTACGCCCGCATCGGACGCCGCACAGAGCACGGAAAGCACCCCACGGAGGTCGCATGAGCGGAACCATCGGCGGGAGGAGGGAATCAGGACTGGGGTGGAAGACACTGCGAGGTCGTTGGACCCCTATCGCCGGATATGACGCCAGCGGGCGGTGACTTGCATCCGGGGGGTCCTGGCGGCCTGCGTCCGGGGTTGGGTCATCAATGAAGATGACTTCAACCCGCGGGGGATACGGCCTCCCCTCTCCGGTTAGTTCAACTGCGGGATTATCGTATGGGGTACGGACGGGCTTCCGTCGGGCGCTTAGCGAGAGCTGCCGTTCGGCGCGATTACACACGCTCTCGCGAAGAGACTGTAGCGTGAACGAACGATCCGCCGTCAGGCATCATGATTCCGGAAGAATCCGCGAACCCTGCAGCCAGATGACGCTCGCTCTCGCGAGCGTGGTGGAGGGTGGAGGAATCGAACCTCCGTAGGACTAAGTCCGGCGGGTTTACAGCCCGCTGCCATTGACCGCTCGGCCAACCCTCCACGGGATCAGCGCGCGCGTTCCCGGATGTTGGCCCGCTTGCGCAGGCCGACCGGACGGCAACCACCGCGGTTGAACTGGATGAACTTGGAGCTGGCGGCGGGATTTGAACCCACGACCCGCAGTTTACAAAACTGCCGCTCTACCAACTGAGCTACGCCAGCATAAGCCAGCTATCCAGTATATTGAGAAGCGCGGAAGTTTCTTTGCGAACCCATTCGGGCGAAAGGGTCGCTGCTGCGAGACACTTGAGCCAGCCCGCCCGAGAAGGGCGGACGGGGAGTATAGAGGAAAGCGGGGGGAGATGCAAGCGCGGGAGGACGGATTGGGTGGGGGCGTGAAACGATGGTTCGGCTGGGTTTGATACCTGGGGCTGCGGGCTATGCGGTTGCGCACATTTTTTTCGGGGGTGCTTTCATATCCAAATTTGCCCGGCAAAAGAGCAGGCGAATCACGCATGAGGGTAAAATGGCGGGTCTGATGCGAAAATTATCTGTTTTGCTTATTTGTTTTGCCCTGACGGCGGTCCTCCGCGCCGGCGATTTCAAACGCTTTTACGCCGCCAATACCGGCGAGCGAATTGTCTCAATCACCGCGCTCCCCGGGGGCGGGCTGTGGTTGAAGAGCCAGGTGGAAAAGGGCGGCGGCGAGGTCAGCCGCGTGCTGATTCCCTCCATGCACCGGGATTACAGAATTCCTGACGGCCTCACTCCGCTCGCTGCGGCGGCGGAGTCGGGGATTTTGATGCAGCAGGGGGAGAAGTTATATTTCCGGTCGCTGGTGAAGCCGGGGATATTGCTAAGCTATGATTTTACGAAGGCCTATCCGGAAAAATTTGCTTCACAATTATCATCTTCTCCGAGTTTACTGGGGCTGTCATACCAGAACAACGAATCTTGGTGCAAGGTGGTGATTTCTGACACAGGACTATCTTCTGAGCGCAAATGCGATCCAAATCCTTCGCGCAGCACTAGCACGACTATCGGCGGGACCAATATCACCAGTCACGGGTTTGCCTTTGAAAAAGGTGCTTTCGTTTTTCATCCTAAAGACAAGCCGCACGAAATATCAAGCCTTGAGCCCGTCGATTCCGGAAAAACTCTCATCGAGTGGGGCCAAACCGCTCAAATTAGCTGGGCGGTGACTTCGGAGTCGCGTAATTTTCCCATGGCGCCGCCGCGCCGGTTGATTAAAATATTTTCCGCCGCTGATGGCGTACAGTTGGCCAAAACCCAGATTGTGCAGGAAGCCCCGGCTAAGGGGCTGGCGGTTGCCTTCAAGCTGACGCCTGATAGCCCCGACGCATTGGCGGTCATCACCGGCGCGGGGCTGGGTTGGTGGGCGCCCAAGGCTGAACATATCGACGACTGGGGCGAGGTTACCCTCGATCTTGCCGCTGCCAAGCCAGCGGAATAAAATTACAGCCGCAATAATTTGCGGCGCCTGTTCTGTCGTAGGGGCGGGGTCTCCCCGCCCCGCATTGTCAACGAGCGGTTATCGGTTGTGACGCGCGGCCTGTCAAAGCAAGAAGGCGGGGAGACCCCGCCCCTACGACAATTGTGCCGTCCCCGTCATTGTCTTTTTTCGCACCAGCGCCGCATGCAATAACTGCACCGCTGCCGGCGTGGCCCCGGGAATTCTCAAGGCCTGGGCCAGGGTGGCCGGTCGAACTTTCTCAAATTTCTCGACCATTTCGTTGGATAGACCCGAGAGTGCCCGATAGGGAAAGTCGGTAGGGAGTTTGATCTTTTCGTAATCTCCCATTTTTTCAGTCTGTTTGTGGTGGGCGGCGCGGTAACCGGCATATTTCAGGTGGCCGTCGAGGCGATCTCGCTCCGCATCGCTGAGGAGGGGAAATGATTCGTCCTCCACCAGCGGCAGAATTTTTTCCAACGCAAGATCAGGGCGGCAGGCGAGCTCGCCGAGGGTGACAGGCTGGATGAAATCCTGGCCGGTGGCAGCGAGCACGCGTTCGCGCAGTGCCGAGGTCGGGGTCAGGCGGGTTTCCGACAGGATTTTCAGCGCTGTGTCGTATCGTCCCTCGGCGGTTTCGATGCGCCGCCAGATGTCGTCATCGAGCAATCCCAATTCCCGCCCCTGCGGCGAAAGACGCGCATAGACCGTGTCGCAGCCCAGCAGCAGCCGGTGCTCGGCGCGCGAGGTGAACATGCGGTAAGGTTCCAGCGTGGATTTGGTGATGAGGTCATCCACCAGCACCGCGAGATAGGCTTCGTTGCGCCCGAGAATAAACGGCTCGCGGCTTTGCAGTTTGAGCGCGGCGTTGATGCCGGCGTATAAGCCCAGCGCCCCCGCTTCTTCATAGCCGGTGGTGCCGTTTATTTGCCCCGCGAGATAGAGCCCCGCAATATCCTTGCACTCCAGCGTCGGCTGTAACACACGCGGCTCGACGAAATCATATTCGATGGCGTAGCCATAGCGCAACACTTCCGCTTTTTCCAGACCCGGCAGCGAGCGCACCATCTGCAACTGCACCTCAACCGGTAGCGAGGTGGAAAAACCGCCGACATAAACCTCGTCAGTTTCGTAGCCTTCGGGCTCCAGGAAAATCGTGTGGCTGTCATGATGGGCGAAGCGGACGACTTTGTCTTCCACCGACGGGCAATAGCGCGGGCCGACCGATTCGATGATGCCGCTGTACATCGGCGACTGGTCGAGGTTGTCGCGAATGATCTGGTGCGTCAGCGCGGTGGTGCGCGTCTCATAACATGGCAATTGCTTTTGTGGCAGTGCGTCGGTGCGGATGGAAAAAGGGGTCGGCGGTTCATCGCCCGGCTGCGGATTGAGCTGCGAATAATCAATCGTTGCGCCCTTCACTCGCGGCGGTGTGCCGGTCTTCAGCCTGCCGACTGGCAACCCCAATTCTTTCAGTATTTTTGAGAGCCCCGATGGCGGTTCGCCCGCACGGCCTCCCGTGGTTTGCGTGCGGCCGCGATGAATTACGCCCTGCAAAAAGGTGCCCGTGGTGAGAATGACCGCGCGGCATTCCAGGCGATAAATCCCGTCCACTTCCACCGCGTTCACCGCGCCATTCTCAACTTCGATATTAGTCGCGCTCCCCTGACGCAGGGTGAGATGGGGATATTGATCGAGCGCACGCCGCATCGCCCGCTGGTAGAGCATTTTGTCACACTGCACCCGCAGCGCCCGCACCGCCGGCCCGCGCGAAGTATTGAGCATGCGGAACTGCAACCCCGCAAGATCGGCGGTGCGCCCCATCAGGCCGCCCAGCGCGTCAATCTCCTTCACCAGATGGCCTTTTGCAATGCCGCCGATGGATGGATTGCAGCTCATCTTCGCCACGGTGTCGAGCGCCTGCGTGAGCAGGCAAACGCGCGAGCCGAGCCGCGCGGCTGCGGCGGCAGCTTCGCAGCCGGCATGGCCGCCGCCCACGACGATGAGATCGAAGGTTTCGAGAAGGGGGAGCATCGGAATAGGCTGGATGGCTTGCGGCTTTTGCGCTTCGGCGCCCGGCCGTTTCGGGAATCACTTCAATTGGCTTGAATAGAAGTTTATCATCCCGCGGCTGCCATTTTTTCGGAACTTTTTTCCAAACTAGCCCTTCCGTTTTGCTCTTGACTGCGCTGCAGTGAAAAGATCGAGCAGGCTGGTGAGCGAGAAAATGTATTGGGGAACAGGTTCGCCAGCAGCGATCGAATCCTGACAGGCAATGTAATATTGATTGACCGATTGCCCTGCGGCCTCGGTGAGAGCGTCGGCGATGGTTCCCGAAATTACCGTTTCAAATCCCGGGATGTGCTTGGTCAGAGAGGTTGCCGCATAGATTCCCGCCACTTCGGTCAGCATCGGGACAGAAGAAGCCTTCAGCTGTTCGGTTGGCATGCCGTAATTTAAGGCTAAAGTTGCAATCATGCCGATTTGAATGGGGGTGATCACATTGGCGTGAGCAAAGGGAAGTGGCGAGGCGCCGGCCACGGCCGCATTGGCCGCAGCGCCATGGATGATCAGCTGGGCTCTTGCCTTCTTTTTTTCTAGGTCAATCTGCTGCGCCGAAATGAAGGCGTCGCAGTAAATAGGCGGCAAACGCTCCAAGGAATGATTGATCAATCTTTTGAGTGAATTGGAATCGCCGCTGTCGACCGTCACGATATTTCTTCGGGATATCCCTTCGCTCATCAAGGATTGTTTGAGTGCCTCCAGCCGTTCGGGATCACTGGTTTTGAGCCGGGTGATGACAATGATCACTTCCGTGCCCATGCTCTTGATCAGTTCAAGGTCGGTCTGCGTGATGCGCCCCGCCTCGCCCTGAATGCAATACCAGACCAGGTGAATGTGCCGGTCCGCATCCGCATTGGCCGCGAATTGTTTCAGGTGATCCCGCGTCACCTTGACGAAATCTTTCTCTCTGGAGCCCGGTTCCAGCCCTTTCGAATCCCACAGCAAAATATTTTCGTTATGATAAGACTTGTATTCCGGCCGGCCTGGCAACCGGGGCTTCAGGTCTTCATCGGGAATCATATTTTTTCCGAATATCTTCTGGGCGAGCGTGGTTTTTCCGGCGCCGGTGTAGCCGCACAGTAAAAGGGTGGGCCGCTTGATCTGGGCGATGATTTCTTCCAGCTTTTCCTGGAATTCCCGTTCGATATCCAATTTATTTTTCATTTCACTACTCCAGTCGTTGCAGGGTCTGATGGGTGATTGCTGAAGGTGATGGCTGAAGGCCGCTGTGAACAATTGTGATGGCGCGGCTAATTTATCCGGTTGAATGACCGGCCCTGACACAGGCGGCAGCCGCAACCGAAAATAACGGCGCGCGCGTAGTGTGCAGCATCTCACTGCGGGGGCTTACTGGGATTTTTCCGAATCGCGGCCGGATTTTCTTCAATGATCCCGGGTCAACGCATACTCAGCCAACGCGGCGAGCACGGCGGGGTTTTTCAATCGTGCGGCGGCCA
This sequence comes from Thermoanaerobaculia bacterium, assembly GCA_043777195.1. Classification (GTDB taxonomy): domain Bacteria; phylum Acidobacteriota; class UBA4820; order JAYVQF01; family JAYVQF01; genus JAYVQF01. The sequence goes on along the minus strand of JAYVQF010000042.1, from coordinate 5,431 downwards.
GCGCGGCCAGCGCCTTGTCGCCTTCCCCGCGAGCAGCCGCGCGGGCACCCTCCAGACCGAGCAATTTGATATAAGTGAGTTTGTCTTGCGCCGCATCCTTGCCGGGGGTTTTTCCCAGCGCGGCGGCGTCGGCGGTGGCATCCAGCAGATCATCGGCGATTTGAAACGCCAGTCCGAGCGCGTTGGCGTAATCGGTGAGGGCCGCGAGGGCCGCGCCATCGGCGCACGAATGGATGGCGCCGATGAGCACCGAGGCGCGGATGAGCGCGCCGGTCTTGCGGCCATGCAGCTCGCGCAAATGCGCCAAAGTGCCGTCGGCCCGGCCTTCCGCCTCCAGATCCTGCATTTGCCCCAGCGCCATGCCGGCGGCGCCGCTCGCGGCGGCGAGAATCCGGCAGGCTTCCGCACGCGCCGGCGCACTCGCGGCGCCGGCCGGTTCGCTGGCCAGCAGTTCAAAGGCGAGGGTGTGCAGTGCGTCGCCCGCGAGAATCGCAGTGGCCTCATCGAAGGCTTTGTGCACGGTGGGCTTTCCCCGGCGCAAGTCGTCGTCGTCCATGGCCGGCAGATCGTCATGCACCAGGGAATAGGTGTGCAGCAGTTCCAGTGCGCTGGCCGGGCCGTAATTATTTTCCGGGGCGCCGCCCAGCGCCTCGACAGTTGCGAGACATAACAAGGGCCGCAAACGCTTGCCGCCCGCCTCGACGGCATGGCGCATCGCGTCGCGGAGCCGCCCCGCCGGTTGCCGCGCCAAAATTTCCCGCACTGTGCGTTCGATCGCCGGCGCGTGACGGGCGCGAAACGGGGTCAGCAGATCAGGCATCATCGGGATTCGATTTGTCCTCCGCGTCGTCTTTGCCATCATCACTGGCGTCATCATCATCGGCAGAGACAGCCCGCGCCGTGCCCTCGAGTTCATAGATCAATTTCTCGACGCGCGTCTCCGCTTCCTGCAGCCGTCCCTTGAGCTGTTTATAGAGCGCGACCCCCCGCTCGAACAAGGCGAGCGAGGGCTCCAGTTCGACCTCGCCGGATTCGAGACGATCCACGATCGCCTGCAGTTCTGCAAGCTGTTTTTCGAAGGAGGCTGATTTCTCGTCGCGTTTCGCCATGGGCCAGCCATTATTCCAGATGCCGGGGGGCTCAGTGTTCCCGGTCCGTCATTTCCGCCATATCTTCCGGCGCGGCAATGAAGAGAAAATCCCCCGGTTTCAGCGCGGCGGCGAGGCTGTCGAGGGCGCCGCTGCCAATATTCCACCGCGGCAGTTTGGGTGCTGGCGGCTGATTGGGTGCATGCGCGGTCGAGATGAACCAGAGATCGCGGCTATCGTCGCCGAAATAGAGGCGGGAATTGCCGCCTGCAGTGGCTTTTCGCCCGGGCACGCGCAGACCCGGTGCCGCGGTTTTAAGCGTTTCAATGCGCCGGAGGCGGTAGGCGCCTGGCGGGAATTCGAGCGGCGGCGGGCTCGCCGTCGGATACGGCGAGGAGAGCGCGGTCAACTTTTCGGCGACGGGTACCCGGCTAAGCGGCATGACGCCGATCGGCCGGCTGCCGCTGAAAAAGCGCAGCCGCGCGCCGTCGCCGTCCAGCACCAGATGGTAGCGGCCGTTGTTGCGTGTCTGCTGGCGCAAAATCAGGCGTCCCTCATGCTCGCGAACCTGTGCCAGTTCTGCCGCCAGCGCGGGAATATCGGCGTTCAAGGCGGCCGTTTTTTCCCGCAAGATTTTCGCCTGCCGTAAATTTTCCGCATCTTGCGCGATCAGTTGCGCCGAGCTCGGTGTTGAATTTCGTGAACAGCCCCAGCTTGTGATGAGCAGAACCAGTGATGCCAGGGCGCCTGTTCCGACCAGACCCCGAACCCGAGGCCCCGAACCCGGAGCGCGATATTGCGAAGCGTTCATTGTCGTCTCAATACATCAAAACCGGTGTTCCCACCGGGACATGCTGATACAAATAGGTGATGCACTCCGTCTCGAGGCGCACGCAGCCATGGCTGACCGGATCGCCGATTCTTCCCTCTTCGCGGGTGCCGTGAAGTTTGTAGCCGTCTCCGAGGTCGAGCGCATAAGGGCCCATCGCGCCCTTCTCCTCGCGAAGCGGCGATCCATAAGGCGGGATCGGCTCGTGTTTTTCGATGAAGGCCCAATCCGGCTTGCGCCAGATGGGATCTTTGATTTTTCCCAAGACCCGGTAGGCCCCGCGCGGGGTGTCGAATTTCCAGTCGCGGCTGTCGTTCGTGACGATGCGGCCGCTGCCGACGCTTGCCTCGCAGACTTTCGCCAACCGCCCGGCCTCGTAATAGACCACCCGGCGGTGGTCAATGTCCACCCAGATGAAGGGGGTTTCGTCGGCATGCACACGGGTGAGCGCTGACGCCAATTCGCGCCATTGCCGGCGCGCCTGTGCCAGCTCGGCTTTCTTTTCGTCAGTCGCCTGCTTTGCCCGGGTCAATTCTTGCGCCGCGCTTTGCAGCGCCAGCTCGGCGGGACGCGGCGGGGCGGGTGAATTTTTACAGGCGAGCAAAAAAAACAGGGGAAGCAGGGTCGCCGCACGGCGCACCCCAAGGGCGCGTTGTCCGCGCGTCAGAACGAGCTGGTGGCGGGAGAAATCAGACCCGCAAGGCATCGCGCACCTCGGTGCCGGGTTTGAGGAGCAGGTCGGGGCCGATCACGCTGCCGGATATTTTCGCACCCCGGCCCAGCTTGGCACCCGCCAGCAGGACGGAATTTTCGAGCACCGCCTCGCCGCTGATGACACAGCGCGGGCCGATCACCGCGAAGCCCTCCACCTTCACCGTCTCAATGCGCACGCTCGCAGATTCGTCCAGCAGCAACATTCCTCCTGTGTGGGTTTTGATCAGCCGGCTGCCGCGGGCGAGCGCGAAGGGCCACTGCTTCTCAATGATCGCCTTGAGCGCCGCGCCGGTAGCATTAAGAAAGCGCTCGCGGGTGCCCAAATCTGCCCACACCGGGTTCTTCATCTGCAGCGTGGCGGGCAGCCGCCCGGCTTCGATCAAGGGCGGATAAATTTCCCGGTTGATGTCACAGGCCCGCGCGGGCGCATAGCGCCGGATGAAGCCCGGGGCGAGGGCATGCGCGCCGGCGAACATCATCACTTTCCCCGCCGGCAGTGAACCACTCGGCGCGCCGGCAATCTGCCGCACCCGTCCGCGCTCGTCCACGATCACCCCGGAATACTGGCGCGGATCGGGATTGGCCCGGGTGAGCAGGGCAGCGTCGGCATTTGCGGCCTGCCGGCAGGCGAAGATGTCCAAGGCGGAGAAAGCCGCCAGCGTGTCGCCATTCAGGAGCAGCAAGGGGCTCTCTTCCGCCCAGTCCTGAAAAGCATACAACGCGCCGCCGGTGCCGAGAATTTGTTTTTCCAGGTTGAAGTGAATTTCCAACGGCGCGCCCTCCCAGGCTTTGGCCGCCGCACGCACCGTCTCCGGGCGGTGATGGAGATTGATGCCGATTTTCGCAATGCCCGCTTTGGCGCAGGTTTCGAGAGCGTAATGCAAAAGTGGACGGTTGAGAAAGGGGACGGCAGGCTTGGCGATGACTTCGCTCAGCGGACGCAAGCGCTCGCCGAATCCCGCCGCCAGGATGATCGCTTTCATTTTTTCGACCGGGGCCCCTTGGGGCTTTTTCTGGGCCGGCCGAACCGCATGTCTCCCGGTTGACGGGAATTTTTGAAGCGACAATAGAGCGAGAAATAGGAGTCGCCGATGAATTGCGCCGGTGAAAATCCCAGCGAGCGGGCAAAGGCGCGTATGGCGGTGGCGCCAGCTTCAACCTCCAGGTAATTTCCCGCCGGGGTTTCATCCACGAAGAGCCGCACACTCCCGCGCGACCATTCGCGCCGGTATTTTTCGTAGTACCAGGTGCGCACGAGGCCGAGGGCCCCGAATAATTCCAAGAGCGGGGGAAAATCGCCGATGACGGTTTCGAATTCCGGCCGGGATTTGATGCCACCCCGAAGCCGCCCTGGCGCTTTCACGGTGAGCCGCTTTTCTCCGCCGCATTCACGCAGCCGCACCAGCCGTCCGGCCGCGCGCAATGAGCCGTCAGGGAAATCGAAGAGTTGATTGCGTTCCAGTCGTCTTGGGGTGGCCGGAACAAATCCCAGCGCGAGGAGCCGGCGGTTGAGCGGCGCCAGGGCCGCGATGGGAAGCTTGGTTTCAATTTCCCGGTGCGCCATGGGGTAATTTTATCGGAATGGGTCGCCGCCGCGCGGGTCGCCTGCATGAGTGATATCTGAACTGCGCTTCGCGCTGCGTTTCGCGTCTTTGCGGCCGTTGCAAAATCAGCGCGCAACCGCTGAATTCGAGGTGCATGAATGATGCAATGACCGGCCGCTTGACCGGCGCTGCAACAAACCCTCCTGGGCTTGCAGTAAAAAACCCCGTTTTTCCCATCTCGCGATGCACCGCAGCCCCGGTGAAATCCCCGGTTTATCCGCTAAACACAAACCTCTCATCGTCCCCCCACCCCCCACTGGACAAATTTCATTTATTCAAGAATCAATTAAGATGAGAGTGAAATGAGAGGGGAAATGAATGCGCTGGCGGCTTGATTCGTGAACTCAAACAGTCAGCACGGGATCAGTTCGGCAGGGTCTGGAAAATATGACCGACGCGATCCGCAAGTTCGTTATAGGAAAAGGGCTTGGTGATGTAATCAAACGCACCGCGTTGAAAGGAATATTTTTTATCCTTGAGGTCGGTGCGCACCGTGAACATCGCAACCGGCACCTTGGCGGTCGCCTCTTCCATCTTGAGAATCTTCAACACCTGCCAGCCATCCAGATGGGGCATGTTGACATCCAGCAAAATCAGATCGGGCGTTTGTTTTCGCGCGACCTCAACCCCCTCGAAGCCGCCCGGGGCTTTGCTGACTGAATAGCCTTCGGCTGTCAGGATCATCTCCACGAGATCGAGAATGTCTGAATTATCGTCAATCACCAACACATGTCTTTTCATGAAAACCCCGAAAAATAATAACCCCGGCAGTGCCATCATTATCAGCCTGGTCTTTGCCGAACCGGATGCCGAACCAAAGGCACTCTGCAAAGTTACGCCCAAACGGGGAGATTGTCAAGAGATCTTTGGGGAATATGAGGCGCCCTCCTATTTTTTTGCCGCCAGGGATTGGAGGGGTGAGGATGACGCCTTCCCCGGCTCATCTCCAGGTAGGGGCCCGGGTTTTGGCATATGCAGCGTGCCTTCCACGCGCGCGCCCGGCTCAGTCTCCAGATTGTTGGTGGCGAGAAAAACCTCCCCCTCCACGATCGCGCCCTTATGCAGCACCAGCTGGTTCTTGACATGCATGGTGCCTTTGAATGTGCCGTGAATATGGGCCGATTCGACGGTGACATTCCCTTCGACCCGGCCAGCGGGTCCGATTTCCAGGCTTTGTCCGTGCGGGATATCGCCGA
>JAYVQF010000041.1:0-11183 GCA_043777195.1 Thermoanaerobaculia bacterium | reverse complement strand
GCCTGTTGGCTGAGTCGATAAAAGAGCAGCCCGCGAGAGCGGGACAACCGCCGGTTGAAGCGGAAGGTGAACTCGTCAAGATAGTAAGGCAAGTGCTCGCGTTCGACCCGCCCTTGGTGGGTTCCAAGCAGCCATCGCTTAAGCAGTGAGGCGACGCGATGGACTCTGGGCAGCAATGTATCCGCCTGTTTCCCGCTGCCCCGAACAACCCTCTGGCGATGACGATATCCCGCGGCTTCAAGGCCGGCATACGCGCTCCAGCCGTCCGTCACGACGACGCTGCCCGGTTCGATGGCCTGCTTGACGAAGCTGATGAGACTCTCCGCGGAGGAATCTTGAACCCGTTGCAGGCGGACTCGCCCGATGACAGTGCCCCGCATCTCGGCCGCTACCATCACCAGGGTCTTATTACCCACATGACGCCTGCCGCCTCCTTTTTCCACGCCGCCCACGAAGGTCTCGTCCACCTCGACCTCGCCCGTCAGGCGATCTCGGCCTGGACGAACCATGGCCCGACGGAGTTTATGCAGCCATGTCCATGCCGTCTCGTAACTGCCCAAACCAAGTATGCGCTGAAGACCCAATGCGTTGGCGCCGTTTTTCTGGCCCGTCACCCACCACATCACCTGGAACCACAGGCGGAGTGGCTTGCGTGTCCGGTGGAAGATGGTGCCGGCTGTGATCGAGACCTGGTGATTGCACTCCCGGCAGTGCAGCAGACCGCGCTCGGTATTCCAGGCGCGGGGGGAACCGCATCGTGGGCAACGGAAGCCCGCTGGCCAACGAAGCCGCGATAGATACGCCCGGCATTGCGCATCAGTGGCGAACCAGCGGTCAAACTCTGACAGAGTGCGCGGATATTCGCCATCAAGCACGCCAAAATACTACCGATAGTGGCAACTTGAGTCAAGGGGATATGCCTTTCCCGCAATATCGTCACGGCCTGCAACGGCATCGTTTTGACCACGACTGTCGGCAGCCATGTAAATTACAATGTGATCAGCAACGGCAATTTCGCTTTTTTGCTCCTCTCAGGTTCCAGCCAGAACAGTTTGGATCACAACACCGTGACATGCCCGGCCGGCGGGGGATGTGTCGGGAACGGAATTGCCGTTAACGGAACTTACAACATGATCTCCGCGAATCATCTCACGGGCAACGGCTCGTACGGCCTTTGGTTTGACAGCGCCGGCACCAGCGGAAACATTTATTCCGGGAATTCGGTGCCGGGCAACGCCTTGGGGGGCGTCCTGCCGGGCGCCGGCAACCAGTCGGGCGGCGGCAATTGCAACGGAACAACCTGCTCATGAACCTCCTGGAGAGACCGATGCGAAATCTCATTCCAGCTTTCTGTCTTGCGACGGTGGCAGGAGTCGCTTCCATTCCTGCCCGCGCCTCGGGAGAGATCAACTTCTGCGTGGATATTCCCACCCCCGTGTCGGCGACCCTTTATCAGCCCTATCAAACCGTGAACGGTTATGCGCCGTCAGCGATATACAGCTACGCGGTCAATGTGAACGGCCCCGGCGCCGGCCTGGCGCCGGGGATTCACATTGACGCGCTCACCCAGCGATCCAGCGACGGGGTTTTCATTTTTTCGGTGGACGCGCCCGCAACGATTGGCGCGGTGACTTATCATCCCGCCGATCTGATTTCTTACAACGGCGTGAGTTACGCGAAATACCTGGATCATGCGACAGATTTGGGACTGGGGGAGGACGCCGACATCACTGGGGTTGCCTTTGACGCGGGCGGGCGGGCCCTCTTAGTTTTCGATGCGCCCTTGACGCTCAACCAATTCGGCGGCGGCACGCTCGCTTACGATCCGCGCAACATTGTGCGCAATTACACGAGCGGACCCTTGCCTTCATATCTCACGGTTTTTACCGGCGCCGCCGCCGCCCTGCCCGCAGGATCGCGGCTGATCGGTGCGGAATATTTCGATGCGCTTAACCTGTTGGTTTCCGTGGATGTGCCCGTCACCCTGGGTGCCGCCGCCTACGCCCCCGGCGATGCCATCATGGTGAACACTGCCACCAACGCCGCGTCACTCTATTACCGCGACACCGCCGTCTACCCCAACCCGCCGCCCAACTCGATGACCGATTTCGCGCTGCCACTGCCCGCCGGGGAAGTGGGCAACTCACTGCGGGCCGGCAAAAGCGGCGGCAATCTGGCCTTCGACTGGAGTGCGCCCGCCGGCTGCATCTCGCCCGCCACCGTGCGCGACTACGCCGTTTACGAAGGGGCGCTCGGCACCTGGTATTCCCACAAGACCGCCTTGAGCTGCACGACAAACGGCGCGCTGAACACCACGCTCGCGCCCGCTCCGGGCAGCACCTATTATCTCGTTGTGCCCAACAACGGCGCCTTCGAGGGGAATTACGGCCGTGATTGGCTCGGCGGTTCCATCCCGGTCTCCAGCGCCGCCTGCAGGCCCGCGCAGCGCGGTATCCAGTGCAACTGAACCCATGGCTATAGATCACAAAGTACCCCGGCTTCATCACCGTTTCCACGCGAGGAACCTTTCATGAAATTCAATGGTATATACCTGACGCTTGCCGCCCTGCCCCTCTTCGCCGCCGACGGCCGCATCCCGATAAGCGCCCCGGCGGTGATCACTCAGCCGGGCAATTATTATGTGACCCGGGACTTCTCCATCTCCGTCGGTTATGGCATTGACATTCAGACGGGCGATGTCACGCTCGACCTGAACGGCCACACGCTCACCCATGCTCAGACGGCGGGTGGCAATTTCGTGATCAGCGCCTCGGCGGCTGCGCTGACTGCGGTCCACATCACCAACGGCACCGTAGTGGGAGGCTATTACGGCGTCAGCGTGATCGGCGGCCCGGGCGCCAGCACCGAGGTCAAGGTGGATCACATCCATGCCCGGGGCTTCAGTAACGGCGGCAGCGGCATCTATGTCAGCGGGCAGGGCGGCCTGCCGGCGCGCGCCGAGCTCGCCTTCAACGAAATTCGCAACGCCGCGGGAACCTGCATCAATTTGTCCCTTGTGCGCGGGGCGCGCGTACACGACAACCGGGTTTCCTGCGCGACCGGCATTGATTTGACCGGCGTGACCCTCAGCGAAATTTACAACAACCAAGCGTCCTACAACACCAACTATGGCATCCATAGCGATGCGGGGTGCGCCCAATTGAACATCCACCACAACACGGCGTCCGGTTGCTTCTATGGTCTTTACATCCTCGGCAATTACCACGCGCTCGACTGGAATGTCGCCGCCAGCGTCGGCTTGGGGGGCGAGATCGGCATCATTCTGGCCGGGACCGGCACTGTCTATTCAAATAATCGCACGCCCAACAACCCCGGTGGCGGCATCGTGCTGGGCGCCGACACCTACTATAACGGCGGCGGCAATCTGCCCTGACGCGCGACCGCTTGAATTTTCTTAAAGCAAAAATTCACTGCGCAAAAAGGGGAGACTCGCAGCCAGAAAAGCGGCTGGGTTCTCCACCATCGGCAGATGTTTAAGGCCGGGCAGGATCGTCAGCAATGAGCCGGGAATCAGGGCGTGCAGTTTTTCGATCTCGGTCACCGGCGTGACTTCATCTTCAGCGCCGCACAGCAACAGCGTGGGGGCTCGAATGGCCTGGTAAGCGGTGGGATCTTGCGTCTTGCCGTCGTAGAGCGCCAGCAGTTGCGGCAGCCGGGCCAGCCGGGTGCGCAGCCAGTGGCGGATCCAGTCGCTGACTTCATCCGGATGGCTGCGCGCCCACTCCCGATGGTAACTTTCAAAGCGGCGGCCGGGCTGGATGTTGATGGTGTCGGCCCAGGTGTCGGCCGCCACCAGGCGAGCGATCATTTCCGGATGATGCGCCGCCAGCCGCAGGGCGACCTGGCCGCCGAGCGACACCCCGAGCAGGCGCATCGGCGCCGCGGGAAAATCACCGGATTCGCGCAGCACATTTAGCAGCCGCAGCAATTTCGCCAGCGCCGCCTGCAGATAATCCGCGCCGGTCATGCCAGCCGGAATCTCCTCCGCCTGCGGCCCATGCGCAAAAAGGTCACACGACAGCACCCGGAATTCCAGCTCCAGCACCGGACGCAGCATGTAAAAAATTTCCCCGTTGCCCCCGGCGCAGTGCAGCAGCAGCAGCGGCGGCGCCGTCAGAGGACCGCTGAGATGATGGTCGTGCACCTCGCCGTTCAGCGTCAACCGGCGCAGTCCGGGCCAGGCCGGGTCGGGCTCTGCTGCGGCGGAGGCGGCGGCGGCGGCGAGGGAAAAATCTGCGCTCATGCGGACAGTTTACGCAGGATCGCCTGAACGATATAATTCGGCCGCCTCAATCCCGCATTCCCCGCCCGCGCGTCGAGAATTCCATGTCGCAAAAATATTTTCCGCTGGCCACCGTGATTTATTACGGCCCCGACGAATCGCTGGCGCTCAAGGCGGTGGCCGCCATCATTCCTGTGCGTGATGCCGAGCCCAGCGCGCTGCGCGCCTGGAGCAGCGAAAGCCTCGACATCCGCCGCGACGCCGCCATCGCCGACGAAATGCTCGCCTTCATCAAACTGCACGGCGCCAGGCAAACCGTCATCGGCGACGGCATCTGGGGCTGCGTCCATCAAACCGGCGTGGATTACGCCGAGGGCGAAAATTGCCCGCACTGTCCCTACTGGATCGATCGCGAAAATCGGGGCGAATGACGCCGCGCGTCACCCGCGGCGATTTTTTGCCGGCATAATGGAAGACGCGGGCTAACCCTCCCGATCCGGCGAATCGCCATTCACCGTCTCGGCTGTTTCATCCGCTTCCGCAAGCGCGACGACGAGATCAGGCTCCGCCTGCGAGGCAACTGCGATCGCCGCCTCCTGATTCACGCCGGGCAGCAGGCGAATCAGCAGGTTGCTGCCATCGTGATCCACCGCGAGGGTGGCGGGGCCGCCCCAGCGCGGGGTGAGAGCGAGCTCGGCGAGCGGGTCGAGGAGATCGCGGCGGATGATGCGGCTGAGGTTGCGGGCGCCATACTCGAAGGAATAGCCATGCTGCGCGATGGCGTCGGTGGCGGCTTCGCTCAGGATCAGGGTCTTGTGGTCGCTCTTGAGCCGCCGCCGCACGGGTTTGAGCTGCAACTCGATAATTTCGCGGATGGCCTCCGGGGTGAGCGGATCGAACACCACGATCTCGTCCAGCCGGTTGAGGAATTCCGCGGGGAAAAAGTTTTTGATTTCGCGCTGCATTGCGGCGCGGGTGACGCGCAGGGCGCCGCGCTCATAGCCCATCCGCTTTTTCGCGAAGAGATGGGTGCCGACATTGGAGGTCATGATCAGGGTGGCGTGGTTGAAGGGAACACTGCGCCCGCGCCCGTCGGTGAGCCGCCCGGCGTCGAATATCTGCAAAAACAAATTGAGCACCGAGGCATCGGCCTTTTCAATTTCGTCGAAGAGGATGACCGCGAAGGGGTTTTTGCGCACCTGGTCGGTCAGTTGATTGGGATCGTTGTAGCCGACATAACCGGGCGCGGTGCCGATCAGGCGCGAGGCGTTGATCCGCTCCATGTATTCCGACATGTCGATGCGGATGAGCTTGTTTTCATCGCCCAGGAGCGCCCCCGCCACCGCGCGCGCGAGTTCAGTTTTCCCCACCCCCGTCGGGCCGGCGAAGAGAAAAACCCCCTCGGGACGGCGGGGGTGGGTCTTGAAGCCCATGCGGGTGGTGCGCAGGACGCGGCCAACGGTGGCCAGGGCGTCGGTCTGTCCACGGACTTTTTTCGCGAGGATGGTTTCAATGCGGGCAAGCCGGCGGCCGGCGGCGAGACGGACTTTTTCCGGCGCCACCCCGGCGATGGCGGCGACGGTGTGGGTCACCGCGCCGCGATCCACCACGGTATTGCCCGCCAATCGGGTGCGCGCGGCGGCGCGGTCCACGATTTGCAGGGCGCTGTCGGGCAGCGCCCGCTCGCGCACATTGAGTTTCGCCAGCGCCACCGCCTCGCGAATGGCGTCAGGCTGGATTTTCACGCCGTGGAATTGCTCGTAGCGCGGCGCGCAGTGGCGCACGATGGCGCGCGCTTCGCGGGCGCCGGGCTCGGGCAGGCGGATGACCTGCATGGCGCGCATGAGCGACGGGTCCTTTTCAAGCACCGCGGCGAATTCCTCGTGGCCGCTCAGACCGATGATCTGCAATTCGCCGCGCGCCAGCGCCGGTTTCAAAAGGCTCGCGGCATCCAGGCTGCCGCCGCGCGAAATGCCGCTGGACACCAAGGTGTGCAGATGGTCAATCACCAAGAGCGCATCCTGGCGGCGGATCTCCTCCACCAGCGCCAGCATGCGCTCCTCGAACTGCCCGCGGAATTTCGCGCCGGAGAGGAGCGTCGCCACCGACATCATGAACACCCGCCGGCCATTCAGCCGCGGCGGCACCTGACCATGCAGCATGCGCAGCGCCAGTTCTTCCACGAGCGCCGATTTGCCCACACCGGGATCGCCCAGCACCAGCGCGCTCGATCGCTCCTTGCAGCAGAGGATTTCAATCAGCTGGGTGATTTGCGATTCGCCGCCCAGGCGTCCGTGCAGCCGCCCCTCTTCCGCGAGCGCGGTGAGATCCTGCAGGAATTCGCGGGCCAGCGGCCGGGCTTCACCGGGCGCCGCCGCCGCGGCATTTCCCGGTGCGCCCGGTGTCGCGTAGCTTGATGCCGTCGCGCTGCCGTCCGATTCCCCCGCGCGCAGCCGGGCCTCGGCCTTCTGTTTTTTCTGCAGGGCGGCCGGCGATTCGGGATTGACCGCCAGCGCTTTTTCATAAGCGCGAATGGCGCGCGGCAATTCTCCGCGCTGTTCGAGCGCGTCGCCGTAGGCCAGGTAGGCGCGTTCGCAGGCGGGAAAGGCTTCCAACAGCCGCGCATAGACGGCGACCGCCGCCCGCCAGTCGCCCTGTTTGACGCAGGCGTCGGCAGCGGCGAAATAAAGATAGGGAATATCGGCGCGCGCGCGCATCGCGAGATCCAGTTCCACCACCGCGCGCGCATGCTGCCCGGCGCCGCGCGCCTGGCGCGCCTTGAGCGCATGCTCCACCGCGGTTTTCAGGCTCACCGCCGCGCGCGAATCATCCGGCAATTCCTGCAGGATGACGAAGGCGCGGTGCAGCGACCCGAGGCGGAGAAAAATCGCGGCCCAGTGCAGCGCCTGTTCGACCGGGGCCGGGGCTTCAGGGTCGGGTTTTGTGCCCGCGCGAAAATCTTGCCCGCGCGTTCCCGCGCGAAAATCCTGATAAAGCAGCCGCCCATCGCGGTAGCCGGTGAATTCGCTCACCTTCAACCGCTCCGCGCCGGCCCCCCCGCCGGGAATATAGAGTGGCAGCAGCGGCGTCGCCGAACCATCCGGCGCCGCAAGAAAAATTCCGCTCTGGTAATGCTCAAGCCCCTTCAGGCTGCGCACCGATTCGAGGGGGGCGCCAAACAGCACCTTGGCCGTGAAGGCGCCGCCCGGCGTGGTGCGGGCGTGCACGACCGCCGAATGCAGCGTCGCCGCGAGAAAATGCGCGAGATCGCGCAGCCGCGCGTCGAGTTCGTCGCCGCTGGCCGACCCTTCCGGGCTATTCGCCAGCGCCAGCAGCCGGGTCAGCTCGCCGGCCAGCGCTCCGTACCGGCGGCCGTGCAGCGGCGCGAGGTTGGGCCCCTCCGCGCGCAGCCCCAGCGCCCGCGCGAACTGCTCGCGGTACTGCTCCGCCAGCCGGGCTGAAGCGTGTAAGAGCGGCAGCAGCCCCGGCTCGGCCAGCGCCGCCGCCAGCGGCATCCCGGTGGCCTCATCGTAATCGGGTTTTTCCAGATAGACCCCGATCTGCATCCACAGCAGCCGCCGCAGTGCGGTGGTGAGGTGGGCCAGCCACAGCACCCGCCGGGCCGCCGGCTCGCTTCGGGCGAAGCGGTCGAGATCGGCCGCCTTCAGCCCCAGGGCGAAGCGGGCGTCCAATTCGGCCAGCAGTTCACGGTCTTCCACGATGCAAATATACCGCACGCGAGAGCGTGCGGTATCCGAGCGCTGTGCGAACAGTCATTCCGTCATCCCCGGTGCCTGACGGCAAGTCGATCGTTCACAACCTCCTCCGCCTCGCGGGGGGATTTGACGAGCTGGCAAATTAAGTATATACTGATATATACCATGTTCATACATCGCGTTGCAGAGGCTCTGCAAAAGCAAGGCGTTGCCTTCGCCATCGTGGGCGGCTACGCCGTCGCGCTGCATGGCGCTGTCCGGGGAACCGTTGATCTTGATATCGTCCTGCGATGCAAGAAAGCAGATTTTGTGGCCGCTGAAGCCGCTTTCAAGAAAATGGGATTAACGCCGCGGCTGCCGGTTTCAGCGGAACAGGTGTTCGACTTTCGCGAGGAATACATCAAGAACAGGAACCTCATCGCCTGGAGTTTTTCGAATCCCTCCAACCCCGCCGAGCTCCTCGATGTGGTCATCACCCACGATCTGGAAAAAATGCGGGTCAAAAAGATTAAAGCCGGCGGCCGTATCCTGCCGGTTCTCGCGATCCCGGATCTCATCGCCATGAAGAAAGCGAGCGGTCGCCCCCAGGATCTGCAAGACATCGTGGCTCTGGAGCGCCTGCACCCATGAGACCTGTGCAGTATTTTTCGGATGAATACCTGGCGCAGTGCCGGGCCATGACGCCGGATCAGATTCTTCAGTTCCTGGAAGACTTCCGCAGCCTCCACCAGCCCGCCAGCCGCAGCCGCCTCATCAGCATCAAAGTGCCGGAAACTCTGCTCGCAGCCTTCAAGGTCAAAGCCATGCTGGGCGGCACGCCGTACCAAACGCAGATCAAGCGCTTGATGTCCAAGTGGCTGGACGGCCCGTGATGGCCGGCTTTCATTCCCGATCGCGTTTGGCATGAAGTCGGCAGGCACGGGCGTTCGGATGACGCCCGCTCCCGCGTGCGTTACCGGATCTTGCGCAGGGTCGTCATCTCGGCGCGGTAGAACTGGTCGAGGAGCGCCTTGTACTGCGGCGAATCTTCCGGCGGCCGGGTTTTCATGGAGGCGACTTTGGCCTTGGCGGCGGCGGAGAGTTTGTCGTCGGCCTTGAGGTCGGTGTGTAGCGCGCGCACCACGCCCATCTTCACGGCGTTGTCCATTTGCTTGAAGACCACGCCGGGCTCTTTTTTCAAGGCCATGGTGATTTCAGCGGCGAGGGCGGAAACGCGGTCGTTTGAAAGTCGGGGCATGAAAAACCTCAGAGCTGGAACTTCTTCTGTTTCGCCAATTGCTGCTTGATCTTTTGCAGCGCGATGAAGTAGTCGCCGCCGGTGGAATTCAGCAGCGCGCGATTGGCATCGAGCAATTTTTTCGCCTCGACCTCGATCGCTTGCTCGGCGGCGATATTGCGGCGGATGGCGGCGGCGACGCATTGCTCGGCGGCTTCCACCGCAGCGGCGTCGATGAGACCGGCCACCCGCAATTCGCGGATGACCTCGTAGCCCATGTGGTCCACCAGTTCGTCGGGAAGGCGCATGGCGCCATTATCCGGGGTGCGCGGATAACTTGTGACGCCAGCCCCCGTAAAATGATCTGTCATGCAAATGTTGATGTGCCCCGGCTGCGAACGGCCCAACGGCAAGGCGGCCCGCTTCTGCCTCTATTGTGGTTATCGCTTTCATGCGGAGCCGGCGGCCGATGCGGGTAGCGGCAGCGGGGTCATTCCCATGCAGCGGGCGCGGGAAAAAATGGTGTGCGACAACTGCTCGGCGCCGCTGCACGACCTGCCCAACCGGCCGCGGCTGCACTGCGATTATTGCGGCAGCACCTACAGCCGGCCCGGCGGCAGCGCCCCCAATGTGGTCATCATCCAGAATGATTCCAGTCCGGGAGCTTTCGAGACGGGCTCCTCGCCGGGCGATGTCGCAGTGGCGGTGATTGACGAACTCTTGTCGAACAACGCCCGACGCGGGTGGGGCAAGCGCGAGGTTGGCGGCGACATCTTCTCCTTCGGCCGCGGCGGCTGCGTGGTCGCCCTGGCGCTGTTGCCGCTGCACCTGATTTTTGATCTGATCTTTCGCCGCCGGTAAACCATCCCCGCTGAATTGCGCGGGCTAAGGGGCCGCAACGAAATAACAGTAGCAGTCTGCCTGCCGATTCATCCCGACTGGCTTCGTTCCCCATCTATCGCGCGCTCCGCTGGAGCGCGCTCCCAATCGCTGCTGCGCAGCTCTTGGAGAATGGGGCCCCCGTCGCTTACTTACCTTCGGGTATGCGCGCTTTTCGCGCCTTGCCATTCGGGCGACTCGACAGTCATCTTTGCTACTGCTATTTCGTTGCGGCCCCTAAAATGGCAGCGGGAGATTCCGCATGGCCGCTAAAACAAAAAAAGCCGCACCCGTGAAACCGGCCCGCGCCGCCGTCGGCGATGAAATCGTGCACCTCCAGCGGACAGAAAAAATGGTGCCGCCCCCGCCGGAATTTTCCGCGGCCGCGCGCATCCGCACGCTTGCCGAATACCGACAGCTCTACAAACTCGCGCAGTCGAACCCCGACGCCTTCTGGCGCGGCGCGGCGCAGCGTCTGACTTGGGACAAACCCTTCCGCGTAGTGAGCCGCGGCGGCTTTGCCGAACCCGAGTGGTTTGCCGGCGGTCGGCTCAATGCCGCGGCCAACTGCCTCGACCGCCACCTCGGCACCGCGCGCGAACACAAAGCCGCGCTGGTGTTTGAAGGCGAGCCCGGCGACACCCGCACCCTCACCTATCGCCAGCTGCACGAGTTGGTCGTCCGCGTCGCCAACGGGCTGCGCTCGCTGGGCGTCAAACGGGGCGACCGGGTCGGCATCTACATGGGGCTGGTGCCCGAGGCCGTCGCCGCGATGCTCGCCTGTGCGCGCATCGGCGCCATCCACACCGTCATCTTCGGCGGCTTTTCCGCGCAGGCGCTGGCCGACCGGCTTAATGATTGTCAGTGCGAACTGCTCATCACCCAGGACGAGGGCTGGCGGCGCGGGGAAAAAATTCCACTCAAGGCCAATGCCGATGCGGCGATGAAACTGGCGCCCACCGTGAATCATTGCGTGGTGCTGCGCCGCACGGGCGCGAAAGTGGAGATGAAATTCGGCCGCGACATTGATTGGCAGACCCTCATCGCCAAGCAGCCCGGCAAACACGCCGCGGAATCGATGAACAGCGAAGACCCGCTCTTCGTGCTCTATACCTCCGGCTCCACGGGC
>JAYVQF010000040.1:0-2858 GCA_043777195.1 Thermoanaerobaculia bacterium | reverse complement strand
TGGTCAATTTGATGCTGCGGTTGAAAAATGTTATACGGTGGATGCAGGCGTTAGACATGTTACCGAGAGCGAGAAGCAGACTTTTGCTGCAACTGTTGCTGCATGCGCTTTTAGCAGAACTGCTCTCCGGATGGCGCCACATTTATATTCTGAACAGAATTTAGATCGACTTCAAGAATTGAAATATCAGGCGGCTGCTTGCGAAGGGAATGATTACGCATCTTGTTTAGAGACATTTAATGCGCTCGCGAAAACAAATATCAACAGATCGCTTGATATACTCGACATTCTGTACAAAAAAAATGATAATAAATGCATGGCTTACACAAGTGAATCACTGCTTAGCCTAATAAAACTTACTAACGACTCTAAGATTGCTAGTTATCCTAAAATGAAATTACTCGTATCTAATTGTTGCAAAGACAATCCTAAATCATGTATGGATCTTTCTTGGTTAGTTGAAGTAAATGATAGGAGTGATATAGTCAAACAGGCTTGTAATTTGAATGTGTTCGAGGGGTGCGTGTTCGCATGGCAAGATTATAACAACGAAACAGGAAGAGGATGTTTTATATATAAGATGAACAATAGCTCTTATAAAGGCGACTGTTCGGATTTGCCTGATGCAAGAGCATATCTAAAAAAAGCGTGCACTCTTTGCACGAGTAAACCCTGTGTGTACAGTGATAAGACTGTAGATTCAGAAATCCCGCAGGATGACATTGTACTAAAATGTGATTAGACATTCACAATGCTTCACAATACTTGAATTATATTCCCTACGAATTTGCTGATGCCGTTGATGCCCGACTTGCGCAATTGGCTCATCTTCACTGCCGTGACAGCCGCAGCAGTTGGCATCTCTGCATTCTTCATTCGAGATTACAACCAAAATATTTATAAATCCTTGGTTGAAGAAAATTGCATTGATGATGACGAAGTAAATAGTTCGCATTCTTACCAGCTTCATCTCACCACGGGAGTATATGAATTCCGAACTACTTTCAAGCACCGCGATTGGTGGTGCCCCGTTCACAACAAGCCCTCTGTGAAACCTACTCCCGCTTCCGGTCTCAGCTCTACCCCCTCCAGTTCACCCACCAGCTCACCATCTCCCGCTCTCAAGCCAGCGCCCATACCCAAACCCAGTGACCCTAAAAATAAATATCATGGGCAGAAAAAATATTTGACTTGAGGCGAAGGCACTTGAAGGGAAGCGAGCTTGCGCCTTGGGGTCTTCTGGCGGTTGGAGTGTATGCCCTCGTGACAGGCTGGTCGTCAGCTCCCGTTAGCTCCCGGTGGCTCCTGACGAGAGCCGCAGAAAGCTGCGGTTCGCTCCTCAGCAATTTCTCCTCCGCTCAACTCAGCCTCATCGCCCCTTCCACTGACGCCATGACAGGAATGACAATGATGACAGGGGTTAATGATTAAAAACCTCCCTGCCATGAACCGCAAATATTTGCGGTTCCACAGCCTGACCAGCCGATGTTAGTTGCGATGTTAGTTTTCCTGAAGTGCTTGGCGAACTCGGTGATCGAGTGCAAGTTTGAGTGCAAGTCTTGGTGCAAGGTCTGGCAAGTAGCTGCAAGCATCGACAAATATTGTCCGCCAGCAATTGCAGGATAAACTCAGGAAATCACAGGAGATGACAGCTTCTGCAAGTTGGTGCGAGTATCTGTCTAGCCCTCCCCGAACGGCTTATGAGACCGCTGCTCTACCACTGAGCTACGCCGCCACGGGATTGTTTCCGGCTTTCACCCCGGATAGGCCGGGATTCGGGGGGCGAATTTTACCCGATATAGAACCGGAATTCGCGCACGACCATTGCAAGGCTATTACGGCGCCAGGCCGGCGCCGGCCGCGCCTTTCACCGGGGTGCCGCACTGGTCCGATTCCTGCTCGTTGATGAAAAATGCCGAGCGGCCGGTCAGGTGTTCAAGGGTCATCTTGGCAGGCAGGGGCGGCAGGATCGCGTTGCGGAGCGCGGTCATCGCCGCGCGGTCGTAACTCTCGAGGCCGCTGGTGGCGAGCAGGGAGACTTCGCTGACGCGGCCGTTGCGTTCGATCGTGAATGAGAGCAGGGTGCAGCCGCGTTCGCCCCGTTGCACGGGCCCGGAGGGGGGATTCCATTCGCGCTCCACGGCCTGGTGCATCTTGCGGTCGTAATCGCCCAAGTCGAAGCCCTGGGAATCAAAGGAAAAAGCGCCGAGGGAAACATTGCGGCCGCCCGGGTTGTGCAGGGTGCTGGCCGCTCCGCTGCGCGCGAGCGCCGCCAGCTGTTCGCGGATGGAGCCGGCGCCGGGATCGCTGCCGCTGCCCGGATCGCCCGGCTTGCCGCTCTTGCCGGGCGGGCCGAGCGGGGAGGGATTTTCCTTGCCGACGCCGCGGCCAGCTTTGGCGGCGGGACCGCCCGCTTGCGAGGCGCCTGGCGGCCCGGAAACGCCCGGCGCGGAGCCGGAGCGCAGCGGGCCGCGCGCGGGATTTTGGACGGGAATGCCGGCGTTATAAACCGCGCCACCGCGCGAAAAGGCGGGGGGCGCGCGCGGCGCTTCCGCAGAACCATTCTCGCCGTTCTCGCCCTTTTCCCCGTTAGTCCCGGCGGCGGCGCGGTCTTCAGGAGAGGGATGTTCGGCGCCGGGTTCGCCTGGCCGATCGGGGCCGGGCGCGGAAACGGCCATGCGGCGGGCGTCGCGCCCTTCTGAATGGGGATCCGGATTGCGCGGATCGGCGCGCGGTGCGGAGGTCGGCGCGGCGCCGGCGCGGTCGCGGTCGCTGAACAGCGGGCTGTGCGGAGATTTTTTTTCGGCCTGTTCGTCTTGTACGATGTGGGTATAGCGCGGCTCTTGGGCCGGCGGGAC
>JAYVQF010000039.1:0-2881 GCA_043777195.1 Thermoanaerobaculia bacterium | reverse complement strand
GCGGAGTTGCCTGTGATGTTCCCGACGATGGGCTGGATGAAGGTTTTGTTGCCATACAAAATCTGATCTGAATTGGTGTCCACCGGAGCATTGTCCGGGAACGGCAGCGGACACATCACAGCCACTCCATTGAGAATGCAGATGGGTCTCTGCGGAATAACGCCGGGGGTGCGGAGCGCAGACGCCGGGGTGGCCCTGCGGACGGCCGGGCGTCTGCGCGACGAACCGGCGGCGTTGATGGTGACGCCCGTGAGCGCGGCCAGAAGTGCCGTCCGGGCGAAGGTGTTGAATACGGGGGTTGGGACGAGGAAAAATTTCATGACGGACTCCTTGTGCAATTCCGCCGCTGCTGCGACGGTGTGCGCTGCATGGAAATGCAAGCGTAATGCCAGACTTTTTCACAGCATTTACCCAAGATTTGTCCCAGCTTGATGCAGCCGCTGCCGGCGGTGTCTCGATTCGCAACGCAGCAGAGGCTGCGGGTGAGAATGCCGCGTCGCAGTGAAAATGAATAACCCCCGGCCCGCACGAGGCGAACCGGGGGTATGTCTGCGCGCGAAGCAGGAGAAGATCAGGAAGCCCGGTACGGTACCCGCAGCGAAGAATGGGTCGTACGCGACAACCGCGCCGGCAGCGCCGCGAGGCGCGTGAGCAGAAGGGTGCAGCGGATGGCGAGCATGCGAAGGCGGTGGAATTCCTGCTCCGGCAGCATTTTGCGTGAGCGGAATAAATCAAGCATCGTCGCAATATCGGCCATATGATCCATCGTGCTGTTCAAAAATGCTTCCCGCCCGCTGCCGAATTGGTCGGGGACGATTTCGGACAGATAAGTCGCGGTGCCCGCGGCCGCTTAATAATTCGCGGCAGCGGACATCGACAACGCGTCCGTCGCCCGTAGGATGCCGGTTTCGACCAGCGCATTGCCGCTCATGGGGCGGGCGAAGAGGTAGCCCTGGTAGAGGCGGATGCCGCTGCCTTGTAGCGCGGCAAAATCTTCCGGTTCTTCGACGCCCTCGGCGACGACTTGCGCGCCCAGCGCGGCGGCGAGGGTGATAACGGAATCCACGACCGCGCGGCGCAGCGGGTCGGCGTGCACACCCGTGACGAACAACCGGTCGATCTTCAGGACATCGGGACGGCATTCGATGATCATCTGGAAATTCGCCTCGGCGCGACCCACATCGTCGAGCGCAACGCAGATGCCGAGATCGCCCAGCCGCCCGCGCGCGGCGCTGAGCGCGGGCAGTTCCCAGGCGGGACAATGCTCGATGATCTCCACGGTGAGACGGCAGCAGTCGATGCCCGCCGCGGCCGCTGCGCGTGCCAGAAACTCCGGGAAGTCGCGATCGGTCGCCAGGGTCACGGCGTGGACATTGACGGAGAGTGGGGGGGCGCCGGGCAGCCGCGCGCCGGCGATAAGCGCGTCGGCGACACAGCGCCGGTCCATCCGCCGCTCGGCATGCTTGAGGCGGATAAAGTCGAACAGGACATCGGCGCGCGAAAAATTTCCATCCTGCGGCCCGCAGGTCAGGCATTCCAGTGAATGGAGGGTCCGCGCATCGCCGTTAAATTCAAAGACCGGTTGAAAGCGGAAAGCGAGGGCGCCCGGAATCAACAGGGCGTCCAGCAGCGCGCTCACGGTAGAACCTCGGCGAGAAATCCGTGCAGCAATTGTTCAATGGCGAGCGGGGAAACCGGCTTGCGTACCACCGCGCTGACGCCGAGTTCGTGCGCGGCATGTTCCAGGTCGGGCGCATTGCCGCCGCTGTAGGCGATGACGCGCGCCACCGGGTGGGCGGCGCGGGCGAAGGCGATGACATCGAGTCCTTCGCTGGGACTTATCTCGGTGAGGCGCAGGTCGGCGATGAGCGCGTCATAGCGGCCGTTGACCAGCAGGGCCTGCGCCTCCTCCCGTTCGGTGGCGCAGTCAACCGCCCAGCCGCTGCGCGCAAAATGCAGCCGCAGCAATTGCAGGATCGCGGCGTCGTCGTCGATGATCAGCAACCGCAGGCCGGCGCGATCCCTACGGACGGGCGCGGGCGCGGAGATGGAGGAGGCGTCGGACATGAGGTCGCACTCAATTTTCGGTGGTGTCATCGGCGGGCACCGTGATGGCAACACCGTAATGCCGCAGCTTGCGGTAGAGCGTCGAGCGGCTGATGCCCAGTGCGCGTGCGGCGGCGCTGAGATTGCCCTCATTCTGCTGCACGGCGGTCAGGGTCTGACGGCGCTCCGATTCGGCGATGGTGGCGGGCGCATCGGGCGGGCTTTTCACCGCGAAGTCGTGCGCCGGAGGTGGCTGAACGGTGGCCGCAGGCAGCGGCGGCAGGTGGGCCGGGCCGATTTCCACGCCGGGCGGACAGAGAATTTCCGCGCGCTCAATGACATTGCGTAATTCGCGCACATTGCCGGGCCAGCCGTAGGAGAGAAACAACTGCATCGCTTCGGGAGAAAATCGCCGCACTGAACCCCCCGCGCCGCGGAGCTTGCGTACGAAGTCCTCGGCCAGAGCCGGGATCTCGCCGCGCCGTTCGCGCAGCGGCGGGACGCGGATGGAAAAGACATTGAGCCGGTAATAGAGATCGGCGCGGAACCGGCCCGCATCGACTTCGGTCTGCAAGTTGCGGTGGGTGGCGGCGACCAGTCGCACATTCACGGAGATGTCGGCGAGGCCGCCCACGCGGCGGAAACTGCGCTCCTCGATCACCTTGAGCAGCTTGGGCTGGATGTTCAGATCCATCTCGCCGATTTCATCGAGAAACAGGGTGCCGCCGTCGGCGGCCTCCAGGAGCCCCAGCTTGCGCTCAACGGCGCCGGTGAAGGCGCCGCGCTCGTGGCCGAAGAGCTCCGATTCGGTGAGTTCGCGCTGCAGGCCTGCGCA
>JAYVQF010000038.1:0-11319 GCA_043777195.1 Thermoanaerobaculia bacterium | reverse complement strand
TCGCTTACATGCCTTCGGGCATGCGCGCTCCTCGCGCCTCGCCATTCGGGCGACTCGGCAGTCATCTTTGTTCATTTAATTTCTTTACGACCCCTTAGCCGCGTGAAGTTTCCAATGGCCCGGCTCGCAACCGGGCCATTTTCATTATGCGCGCCCTCAACTGCGATAATTCCCCGGTGAATTCCAGCCCCCCCGATGCCGCCCGCGTGCCCCGCTCCCTGGCTCTATATCAAGCTGCGCTTGAATTGATGCCAGGCGGCGTCTCTTCGCCGGTGCGCGCCTTCAAGGCGGTGGGCGGCACACCGCGCTTCATGGTGCGCGGGGAGGGGGCGTGGATGTGGGACGCCGATGGCCATCGTTACCTCGATTGCATCGGCGCCTGGGGCCCGCTGCTACTGGGCCACCGTCCGCCTGCGGTGGAAGCGGCGCTGCGGGAGGTTCTTTCCGAAGGGTGGGTATTCGGGACGCCCTGTCCGCGTGAAATCGAGCTGGCGCGCCGGGTGCAGAAATTTTATCCCTCGCTGGAAAAAATGCGTTTCGTCAACTCCGGCACCGAGGCGACGCTCGCGGCGGTTCGTCTCGCGCGCGGCGCGACCGGCCGCGACCTGATCGTGAAAATCGCGGGCGGATATCACGGCCACGGCGACACCCTGCTGATGGAAGCGGGGAGCGGCGTGGCTACATTTGCGGATAAAACCACATTTGCGGATAAAACCGCGACTTTTGCATCTGAAGCCGGCTCCCCCGGCATCCCGGATGCGCTGGTGAAGCTGGTACGCAATGTCCCGTTCGGCGACCGCGCGGCACTGGAGCAATTGTTCGCTGCAGAAGGCTCGCGCATCGCCGCCTTCATCCTGGAGCCGGTCTGCGGCAACATGGGCGTGGTGACACCGCCCGCCGGTTATCTGCAAACCGCACGAGAACTGTGCAGCCGTCACGGCGCCCTGCTGATTTTTGACGAGGTGATGATCGGCTTTCGCATCGCGGCGGGCGGCGCGCAGGAAATCTACGGGGTCATTCCCGACTTGACCTGCCTCGGGAAAATCATCGGCGGCGGTTTGCCCGTTGCCGCCTACGGCGGAAGCAAAGAGCTGATGTCGCGCATAGCGCCGGAAGGACCGGTCTATCAGGCGGGCACGCTGTCGGGAAATCCACTGGGCATGGCCGCCGGCATCGCGATGCTGGATGCGCTGGCGGAGAGTCGCCCCTGGCCGCGACTCGCGGAAATGACGACGCAGCTGGCGGATGAACTTCGCGCCCAGGCGCGCCGCCATGGAATTGCAGTACAGGTGAATGCGGTGCCGGGCATGTTCACGATTTTTTTCACGGATGCGCCCGTCACGGATTTCGACCGCGCCAAAACTTCCGACGCAGGCCGGTACGGCCGGTTTTTTCATGAACTACTCGCGCGCGGCGTCCATTTTCCCCCTTCGCGGCTGGAGGCGGCGTTTATCTCCGCGCCTTTCGGCGCAGCCGAATGTGAACACCTGCTCGCCGCAACCGATGGCGCTTTCGCCGCGTTGGCGGCCGGTTGACTCGGCCGTGACGAGCCCCGGGGCGGAAGTCGTGATGAGGCCCGTGATCAGGCCCGTGACGAAGGCGGGGGCTGCGGCTGCGGCGGAAGCTGCGGCGGAGGCTGTGGCAAGGCCCGCGCTTTCCCGGTCCCGCCGAGCGGGTTTCGCCGTCCTGGCGTTTCTGCTCGGCCTGTGCGCCCTGCTGCCGCAACTCGGCGCCGCGCCACTGGGCGATCCTTCTGAAGCCCGCTATGCGGAAGCTGCGCGAGAAATGTATGAGAGCGGAGATTGGCTCACGCCGCGGGTGAACGGCCTCATTCATTTCACCAAGCCGCCCCTCACTTATTGGCTGGGCGCGGCGAGCTTCAAGCTACTCGGCGGCCCCTCCGAGTTTGCGGTGCGACTGCCGGTCGCTCTGGCGGGCGCGGGGCTGTGCGCGCTCAGCGCACTCATTGCAATGGAACTTCTGGGCGCCGCCGGCTTTTGGGCGGCGCTGTTTTTGTCCGGCTCGCCCGCCTTTCTCATCATGGGCCGGCTGTTTTTGACCGACATGTTCCTGGCCCTGGCGGTGGTGATTTTTTACGGGCCGCTCCTGCGGGCGGCGCATCGGAATACGCCGCTCGATTTTGGCGGCCGTCTCTGGATCATGGGCGCCGCCGCGGCGGGATTTCTGGCGAAAGGGCCGGTCTTTTTTTTATGGACGCTTTTGCCGCTGGCGATATTCGCCTGGGCTGCGCCGCGCTGCCGACCGCTGGTCCGCGCGGCATCCGGCTGGCCATTCGTTCTTGGACTGGTGTTGACGCTGCCCTGGTTTCTCGCCTGCATGGCGATACATCAAGGCTTGTGGAAATATTTTCTATTCAACCAATCGGTGAAGGCGCTGGTCAGCAGCAAGGAATTTCATCCCGGGACTCCGCTGGTTTTTTATCTGCCCTCGCTGCTGCTCATCGCGCTGCCGTTTCTTCCCGCCTTGTGGAAAGCCCTGCGCGGATTTTATGCCCGGAAGGAAGCCCTGCCCGCGCCGATTTTACTGGGCTGCTGGATCGCGCCGCCGCTGCTGCTGCTCTCGCTCATTCCGGCAAAACACGAAACTTACATTCTGCCGCTGGCCGCCCCGCTCGCGATCTTTGCCGCCCTCGGACTGGCGCGACTGGGTGCGACGATGCGCCGGGCGTGCCTGGCCCTGCCCGTGATCTTCATCATTCTGTTTCAACTGTTTCAATTCATGCTCTTCGCCGAGTCGGCGGCCGGACTGCGCGGCGCACAGTCACTGCGCGCGCGCTTCGCTGCTAAAAACCTCAAGCCAGGCGTTGAGCGGGTCGCGCGCATCGCGGGTAAAACCGGCACGGTGGCGCTGGTGGAAAACTACTCGCCCAGTTTTTTCTTTTATCTCAGCCGCCCGGTGCTGCTGGTCAATCCCACCATCGCCGGCCGCTTCGTCAACGACGAACCAGCGCCGCAATTGCTGCCCGAACTGGACGCGGGACTCGAGAAGGTGTGGGCGGACGAAGCATCACCGGTTCTGGTTTTCTACAAATATCAATTCATGGCCTTCGCCGCGCGCCATCCCGAGGCGATGATCGCGGGGGAGGACGATCGTTTCGTCATCCTCATTCCGCGGCCCGGCACGCCCCGCAAAGTGTGGCGCGGACACATTCAGTGGGCCGCACGCGAGAGCGTGCAGAAGCTGTCCGCTGGCCCGTCGTCTGAGACCCGGCTCGAGTCTGTGGCAATTGGCGCGGATCGAGTGACGGAGCCCGGGCGATGAAACGCACCGCCGGCCTCATCGCCGTCTGGGGGCTGCTGCATCTGGCGCTCGCCGCCGCGCTGCCCCTCTCGGGAGACGAGGCCTACCACTGGTGGTGGGCGTTTCACCTCGATGCCTCGTTCCATGAACATCCGCCGCTGCAAGCCTGGCTGATTCGCGCCAGCGTCATGCTTTTCGGCGCCCATCCGTGGGCGGTGCGCCTGCCCGCCATTCTGGGCGGCGCGACGGTTTTGGGATTGCTGGCGCGATTCATTCAGCGACGGCTCGGCGAGGCGGGTGCGCCGTTTCAATTCACACTCATGTTGGGCGCGTTGCCGGTATTTTTTGCCCTCGGCGCTTACGCCAATAATGATCTTTTGTGCGCGGCGATTTCATTCGCGCTGCTGGCGGTGCTTGAAAAACTGCAGGCGGATGGCGCCCCGCCCTGGATCGGTGCCGCGCTCGGCCCGCTTTTTGCGCTGGCACTGCTGGCGAAATTAACCGCCCTGTTTTTGTTTCCCGCATTGCTTTATGGAATCTGGTGCAGCCGAAAAAACCGGCTCCGGAAAGCGACCGAGTCTTCCCTGCAAAAAAAGCGCAGCCTGCTGATTCCGCTGGCGGCAGGATTTGCCATCGGCGCGGCGATGCTGCTGCCCTTCATCCTGTGGAACGCGCGCTACGGCTGGCCGGTTTTCGGGATTCGCATCGGCCACGCCACCCGCGCCTTTGCGCCGTTGCAGTTCATCTGGGAGCTGCTGATTCCGGAAATTATCCTGTACACACCGGTGGTGCTGGCCGGCGCTCTGGCCTGGATTTTTATGGGCCGCAGGACAACGCGCGACGATCCGGCCGCGCGCCCCTACTGGATCACGGCCGTCGCGCTGCTCGGGTTTTACCATCTTGCCACCCTGCGCCAGCATGTGGAATTTCACTGGCCGCTCATGGGCTTCCTCTGCGCGCTGCCCGCGCTCTGGTGCGCCTGGCCCGAATGGCGTCGCCGCTTGCTGGCGAGTTCGCTCTACAGCCTCGCCTTGGTGTCGGTTTTACTCGCGCTTCTGGCTTTCGACCTGCTGCCGCGCTGGAGTTACGCGCTGCGCCCGGAGCGCTTCAATACCCGCAATGCGGCGTCGCAATTGTTGGGCTGGCCGGAGCTTGGCGCGCGGCTGCGCCAGGAAAACTCTGCGCTGAAGCCCGATGACTTTGTCATGGCGGAAGGCTACGGCTCCCTGAGCCAGTCGCTGTTCCTGATTGGGGCGGGGCGCGAGGGTTTTCTCGTGGAGAACCCCGTCCGCTCCGGCGGATCGATCGCCTACTTCGAAGCGGCGCACCCGCCGCGTCCGGGCGCCGATGCGCTTTTTGTTTCGGAAGCCGGCGGGAAAAGCGAGACGGAAATTCGCCGTAAATTGTCGCTTTTATTTGCAGGTGTGGCCGATGCTCCGCCGCTGCAGGTTTGCCGGGATGAAATTTGCCGCAAGTTCTTGTTTCTGCACCTGCGCGGATTTCGCGGCTTCGCGCAGCGTGCGCGCTTCTATGAAACCGCGGCCATCGCCGCGGCAGGCGGCGCAGTGCCGCCGGGGGCAGATTCCGGGAAAGATTCACCGCTGCGCCAGCGGGAGGCCGCAGCGAAATCCCGCCGCGTTCCGCCTGCGGCCTCGCGGGCGATCTGGCCCCGATGAATGCGCTTCCGCGCGCGCCGCTTGCCGCGCACCGTTTGAATGGGCTGCTTGACTGGCTCGCCTCGCCGCGGCGGGCTTTCGCGCAATTACTGACGCTCTCGCTGTTTCGTCTCTGGCTGGCCGCACGCCTTCCGATCTCCGGCGATGAGGCGCTGATGTGGTACTGGACGAAATGGCCCGACTGGTGTTTCGTCGAGCATCCCGGCCTGATGCCGGCGATCACCGGGATTGCGACGGGACTCTTCGGCGACCATCTCTGGAGCGTGCGGCTCGGGGCGGTGATCTTTTCCGCGCTCCTCGCCGTCGCGGCCTTTCGCATGACCGCCGTTTTGCGCGACCGCGCCACCGCGTGGCTGGTGGCGGCGGCGCTCTCGGTGAATCCGCTGGTGATGGCGGCGGGGCTCCTGGAGTTGACCGATATTTTTTACGCCGCCCTGTCGCTCACCGCGCTACATGAATTTCTGCGCGCGAAGGAGAATCCCCGCCGTTATATTTACGCGGGAATTTTGTGCGGTCTGGCGATCAACGCCAAACTACTCGCCGCCTTCTGGCCGCCCGCGCTGGGCCTGGCCCTCATCGCCGCCCGCCCTGAGGATCTGCGCCGCCGCGAAGTCTGGATCGGCGGCGGGCTATGCGCGCTCGCCGCGCTGCCGGTACTGGGGTGGAATGCCGCGCACGGCTGGGCGACCTTCGCCATCCGCTTCGGCTACCAGGTGGAGCCGCGCCCCACCTTCAGCCACCTCGCGCTGCTTGCGGCCAGCGGTTGCGTATTGCTCACCCCTTTTATTTTTTTCCCCGCATTGAAGACCCTGCTGCTGCTGCCCAAATTATTGTGGGAGCGGCGCGACGCGGCGGCGGTGTTGGGGCTGCCGGCGGCGGCGCTGCTCGCGGCGGTGGCGGTTAAATCGCTGCGCTCCGGGGTCGCGCCCCACTGGCCGATCTTTGCTTATTTTCCCCTCATCATTCTCGCGTCCAGCCTGCGCCTCAAGCGGCGCTGGCTGGCACTCGGCCTGATTTCCGGTGCGGCCATTTCAACGCTGCTCATCACCCTCGCGCTCAATCCGCAGCTGATTCCCGCGCAGTTCAACCTCGGCCCGCGTTTCGACCGGGTGGACGGCCGCCGCTTCAAGGCCGACCTGATCGTTGCAAAGCCGCTGGCAGAAAGGCTTTCGACCGAGCTCGACAGTCTCGGCGCCGGCGCATTTTTAATCAGCGATGGGTACGGCCGCCTGACCGGCATGCGCCTCGCGCTGGCGCCGCGCCGGCCACCCCCCGATATCGCGCTGCTCGATGCCCAGTCCCGCAACGCCGCCAACTTCCAGTTGTGGGAACCGCGGATGCGGCTTGACGGCAAGCCGGCAATATTTTTTACCGTGGATGATCCGCGCGACAACGCCGAAGTCGAAGCCCGCGCCCGCCGCCTCTTCGCCGCCTGTTGCCGCGCCCCCGATCTGGTGCTCGCTCAGGAGGGCCTTGAGCTGGAGCGGGAAAGAATCCTGCGCTGCGAAAATTTTCAGGGCTTCGCCGCCCGCAATCGCCCGCTGGTTCCTGACCCTGTGCCCGCGTGTCCGGGATCGTGACTAGGGGTTACCTATTGCGAAGACGCAGAAAGAAAAAGAATTTACCGCCAAGGCCGCACGCGTGAGCGGGCGGAATCTGCTCCAAAGACGCCAAGAGAAGAATGACTTCTGGTTTTACTCCCTCCGCCTTGGCTTCTTGGCGGTAAAATCTTTCAGTAACTCCTATGGTTAAATTCACACCGTGATTATTTTGGGTCTTGATCCGGGGTCGCGCGTCACCGGCTGGGGGGTGATCGTGAAGCATGCTGGCGGCTGGGGCGCCGTGGCCTGGGGCGTGGTGCGGCTGCCGGTCGAAGCGCCGCATTCCGAACGCATCCTGCGGCTGCACGGGGAAATCACGACGCTCATCGCCCGACATCGCCCCGCCGTCGCTGCCATTGAATCCTCCTTCATGAGTGAAAACGCCATGAGCGCCCTGAAGCTCGGGCAGATCCGCGGCGCGCTGATGCTGACTGCGGGTCTCAGTGGTCTAGCGGTGCATGAATACGCCCCGCGTTTGATCAAGCAGGCGCTGAGCGGCTACGGCGGCGCCGAGAAAAGCCAGGTCGCGAAGATGGTCCGGCTGCAATTGGGCATGCGCGAAGTGCCGGCCCCCGCCGATGCCGCCGATGCGCTGGCCATTGCCTTTACGCACGCGATGGCGTCGCGGCTGGCGGGAATGACGGGGATAACGGGTCAGCGCTAACATACGCCCATGCGCTCTGTCGTCATCACCCCGCAGGATGCGGCAGCGGATGAAATCGTCGCCCGCTACAAAATCGAACCGGCGCCGCTGCTGCCGATTCTCCATGCGCTACAAGAACGCGACGGTTATCTGCGCGAAGCGGCGCTGGCGGTCGTGGCCGACCGGCTGAAGATTGAGCCGGGCGATCTGTATGGCACCGTCACCTTCTACCATTATTTCCGCCTCGAACCGGGGCATACACTCGCCTACTGCGATGGCCCCGCTTGCCGACTGAATTTGGAAAAGGGCGGGGAGGGGGAGATCGTGAAGGCGCTGGGAGGGGAAGGACAGGATCATGCCGAGCCGATCCCCTGTCCCGGCCGCTGCGACCGGCCTAATGCGGTGATGAAAGACGGGAAATTTCTCGAGGGCTGCACGCGCGGAAAGATCTCCGGCGACGAAGCCTCGCCCTCGCCGGCTGCCGGCGGGCCGGTGATTCTTCGCGACGCGAAGTTTTCCGACCAGAAAAACCTCGCCGCCGCTCGCGTTCGCGGCGCCTATGCCCGGCACTCGCTCCAATTATCCGCTGAGGAAGTCATCAAAATCCTCGAAGCCGCCGGTCTCGCCGGACGCGGCGGCGCGGGCTTTCCCGCGCACATCAAATGGAAGGCGGTGCGCGACGCGAAAGGCGCCCCCAAGTATCTCGTGGTCAACGCCGACGAAGGCGAACCCGCCACTTTCAAAGACCGGGTGATTCTTGAGCACGACCCGCATCTGCTGCTCGAAGGCATGGCCATTGCGGCTTCGGTCATCGGCGCAACCACAGCCTTCATCTATTTGCGTTATGAATATCCCGAGGCTCTCGCCGTCCTGACGAACGCAATCAAGGAAGCAACCACTGCGGGGCTGCTCGGCGACCTGAAAATTTACCTGCGCCGCGGTGCCGGCGCCTACATTTGCGGGGAAGAAACCTCGCTGCTCAATTCCCTCGAAGGCAAGCGCCCCTTCCCGCGCGACAAGCCGCCGCTTCCCGTCCATTCCGGCCTCTTCGGCAAACCCACCCTCATCTCCAATGTCGAGACCCTCGCGGTGGTTCCAAGAATTCTCGAACTCGGCGCGGAGAAATGGAAGGCCCTCGGCCGGGGGGGCAAGCCTGGCACCAAACTCTATTCATTGTCCGGCGATATACAAAAGCCCGGCAACTACGAAGCGCCCTTCGGCATCACCGTGCGCGAACTGATTCATGATTACGGCGGCGGCCCCCGCCCCGGCCGCACCGTCCAGGCCTTCACCATGGGGGGCCTCTCAGGCGGCATGCTCCCCGCTGCTGAACAGGATCTCGCCCTCGACTTCGACGCCCCCAAATTGAAAGGCACCATGCTCGGCTCCGGCGGTCTCGTGGTCATCGACGACAGCCGCTGTCCCGTCGATCTGGTGCGCGGCGCCATGCAATTCTTCCGCGACGAATCTTGCGGCAAATGCTTCCCCTGCCGCGTCGGCTCACAAAGAATCGTCGAACGCCTCGATCTCCTGGCCACCCAGGGCCTTGACGACACCCGCTTCAAAGAGCTCCCCGAAATCGCCGAACTCATGACCAAAATGAGCGCCTGCGGTCTCGGTGTCGCCGCGCCCTCTGCGCTGGTTCATCTCCTCAAATGGTTTCCGGAAGAGGTGGCGGCGCATCGGAAGGGCGGGTGCGCGAGAGGGGTATGTAATGCCCGGCCCCATGCGATTCATTCAGAAATTGCAACGCGGCGCGGCTCTGTTTTGGTGTAACCAGCCTCGTTCAGTTTTTCAATTTCACCCGGCGATCACAAACTGAGGGTCGTTCGCTCCGGCCAGGCAATCGAATTCCGGCCCGAACTGGCGCAGAAACTGAATCTGAAAGGCGCGGAAGAAAACCTGCACCGGTTGCAGGATCGCCTGGCCGATCACCGGCAGCGAGACGATGATCAGGCCGATGCAGCAGGTGAGCAGGCCCACCGCGACGATGAGCAGCGTGGCTGCGATGCGCATCGCGAGGGTAAGCAGGAAATAAAGCGCGAAGGCGCCCAGATGATTTTTCATCAGGCCCCACGCCTCGCGCGCGGCGGGGCCGCAGGTGCTGCGGTGCAAATATTGCAACGGGGCGACGAATTCGTTCAGGAAAAAACGGAGCAGTCCGGCCGGGATCGCAAGCAGGATCACCGCCCCCAGCCAGGGGAAGAAACCGGAGTGAAACAACAGCCGCTTCGCGCTGAGCGGATCGCCCGAATCAATGATTCGCCACAGGGAGATCCCCAGCGGAATCGTGATCGCCGTGAAGAGCAGCAGCACCGAAAGCCCGAGCGCCAGCCGCCAGCGGAACAAGGAGTTCGCTTCCGCGGCATGGCCACGCCATGCCTGCACGACTTCATAGCGACCGGTAGCGACGCAGTCCAGGTGGCCGAAGGTACCGCGCGCGCCCAGCCAGTGGAAGAGGACGCAGAGTGCGAGGATCAGCAACATCACGGCGCTGCCCGCGAACAACAGCAGCGCCTGATGCGCGTGCACCCAGCCGGTGAATGCCTGCAGCTTTTCCACCGGCACCAGCTCGCCGGGATGACGGTTTCCGGCGAAGGGATTGCCACCCGATTTGAAAGTCATGCCGCCCCCGCCCCCGCCGATGGCTTCAAGGAAGGAATAGAGGCCCAGCACCAGCCAGCGCTGAGCAGTGAAGGGTTGAAACAGCAACTTCTTCATCTGCGCAAAAGCGGGCGCAATGGCGGCGGCGGGATCGGGGGCGGGATTGGACATGGCAGTGTTTACGGATTCTTCAAGCGCAAGTTATGCAAATCATACGCCGAAGCACCCGCCTCCGGCTGCGATTGCGCGGCGCGAAGCGACAATGCAATCAAGTGAACCCGAGTCTCCCGAATTTACGATTGCGCGGCGCGAAGCGACCATGCAATCGAGTGAACCCGAACCTCCCGAATCCCACTCTTCAATCCGCCGAGCCCGCGCAGCGGGCCGGCCGCGCAGGGGCCCCACGCAGTGGGGTAAGTCGCGGCCGTGGGGGTAGGCGGAATTTGCGCAGCAAATTCACCGCCGTAGGGGCAAAGCCCCGAAAAAGACCACCAGCCGCCCAGCGCTTTGTTCGTTGCTGCACCTACACGCAACCCGCCACAGAGCCAGCCGCCCACCAGCCTGCGGCTGTGCGCGGAGCGAAGCGACAATGCAATCGAGTGAACCCCAGCCTCCCGAATCCCAATCTTCAATCCGCCGGGCCCGCGCAGCGGGCCGGCCGCGCAGGGGCCCCACGCAGTGGGGTAAGTCGCGGCCGTGGGGGTAGGCGGAATTTGCGCAGCAAATTCACCGCCGTTAGGGGCAAAGCCCCGAAAAAGACCACCAGCCGCCCGGCGCTCTCTTCGTTGCTGCACAAACACGCAACCCTCCACAGAGCCAGCTGCGCACCAGCCTGCGGCTGGTGGGGCCTCCCGGACTTGAACCGGGAACCAGCCGGTTATGAGCCGGTGGCTCTAACCATTGAGCTAAGGCCCCGAAGGGAACGGGCGTAAGTTTACGGCGGCGCGAAGCGGCGCTTCAGCCATTCCTCGCCCTGCACCAGGGCAAGGCTGGCGTAAAACGCCGCGACCGCCAGCGCCGCGCCCGCCACGCAGTCAATGATGTAGTGATAGCGCAGATAGACCGTCGAAAGCCAGTTGCCGATGATCCAGGGGAATATCAGCCAGAAGGCCCAGCGCCAGGTCCGGCGTACCGCCAGCAGACAAAGTAGAGAGATGCCCACATGCAGCGAAGGAAAAACATCGTCCGGGGCGCGCGCCGATTCGAGGGAATATTCGAGCACCTTGCCCATGCGCGTGGTGGGCAATTCCCCCCGGTAGAGATCGTGCAGGAAACGGCCCGGTCCGGCGCCGGGGATGCGGGTGTAGCCGATGGCGCCGACCACCGCGACCACGGTCATGCCCAGCATCAGCGCCCGGAACAGCCGCTTGTCTTTCATGTAACAGAGAATCGCCGTGGCGGGGGTCGTGAAATAAATATGGCCGCTGTAAAAAACCTGCATGGTAAAGGTGAGCGGCACCGAGGCGATTTTTTCCGTCCACAATGAAGCATGGCCGCGAAAAATCAACTCCTCCCACGCCGCCAGTACCGCGTC
>JAYVQF010000037.1:0-11320 GCA_043777195.1 Thermoanaerobaculia bacterium | reverse complement strand
GGATAGAAATTCGGCGAGGCGCTTTTGTTGAGGGTCAGCAGCACCGGCACCAGGCCCGACCCCTGAAAACTCCAGAAGCCCGACTGCAAAACATAATTAGGACTCGATGAAACGCCGGTCACCGACTCCTGGCCGATCGAGGCGGACAGGCGGAAGTTGGTGCCGACGGGCGAGACGCTGGTGCCGCCGCCCCCGTTGAGCGTGGTCTGCTGCATGCAGAAACTCGTCGATGAGGCGACGCCGTTGCAGGTCGCGGAAGCGGTGAGTGCAAAGGCCGCGAGGGTAAGGGCGGTGGAAAATAAGCGAAGGTGGGACATCAGTAACTCCTCATGACAGGGTGAATCATACGCCTTCGAAGGCTAATTGCAAGTCAGGCGTGGTACACCGGATCTCAGCCTCGTTCTTCAGCGTGAGTCGTAAACGACGGCGTCAAGCGATGCAGTCGGAGCTTGCCGCACGAGCGGCAAGTCGCAACAGCTTTTCCGGCGACGCTTACTGTAATTTAAAGCACGACCATGGAACTGTCCGTGCTTTATGGGTTCTCGCCCCCTCACTTCCCCAATTTCTTCTTCAATTCATCCAGCAACCCGATCGCCTGCAGCGGGGTCAGCTCCTCCGTCCTCGCCGCGCGCAGGCCATCGATTGCGGCGCTTTCGGCCGCCGTCATTCCCGCCCCGAACAAGAGCGGCTGGTTGCCCTTCGCTGGAGGCGCACCGGCGAATTCGACTGCGGCGGTCTCATGCCTTCCGAGCCGTGATCGGCCATCGCGATCAATCTCCGCCTGCTCCAAATTCGCCAGCACTTCTTTTGCGCGGGCGATGACGGGGGCGGGGAGGCCGGCCAGTCTGGCGACCGCGATGCCGTAGCTGCGGTCGGCGGGGCCGGGCTCGATGCGGCGCAGGAAGATCAGCTCGGCGCCGTGCTCGCGCACCACGACATGGAAATTTTTCAGGCGGGGGAGCGTGGCCGCGAGTTCGGTCAGCTCGTGATAGTGAGTGGCGAAAAGCGTGAGCGGCCGCTGTAGCGGCGGTGCATCGTGAAGCGCCTCGGTAATCGCCCAGGCGAGGGCGAGACCATCGTGGGTGGCGGTGCCGCGCCCGACTTCGTCGAGCAACACCAGAGAATTCGCGTCGGCGCCGTGCAGGATGGCGGCGGTCTCGGCCATCTCGACCATGAAGGTAGAACGGCCGGTGAGCAGGTCATCGCCTGCGCCGACGCGGGTGAAAATGCGGGTCAGGCGCGGAATTCGCGCCGAGCGGGCGGGAACAAAACCGCCGGCGTGCGCCATGAGCGCAATCAGCCCGGATTGTTTGAGCCAGGTAGATTTGCCGCCCATGTTGGGGCCAGTCAACAGCGCGATCTGGGAATTGTCCGGATCGAGGAGCAAATCATTGGCGACGAAATGGGAAGTGAGGGTTTCGACCACGGGATGGCGGCCGCCTTCGATGAGGAACGGCCCGTCCGCCGTCATTTCGGGGCGCACGAAATCCCGTTCGGCGGCGAGCGCGGCGAAGCTTTGTAATAGATCCAGCTCGGCCAGCATCGCGGCGGTGCTTTGCAGCGCGGCGATTTCTTCCTGCACCGCGGCGATGAGAACCGCCAGGGCGGCGGTTTCCAGCGCGGTGATCTTTTCCCCGGCGGTGAGCAATTTGTGCTCGAGCGCCTTGAGTTCGGGCGTGATGAAGCGCTCGGCCCCCACCATGGTCTGCCGCCGCTCGTAATCCGCCGGCACTTTCTGGCTGTTGGCCTTGCTGACTTCCAGGTAATAACCGAACACCTGGTTGTAGCGCACCTTGAGCGAGTTGATGCCGGTGCGCGCCCGCTCGCGTGTTTCGATGGCCGCCAATTGCTCATGCGCGCCGGTTCGCAGTGACCGCAGTTCGTCGAGCTCGGCGTTGACCCCGGCGGCAATGGCGTCGCCGTTGCCCGCCAGCGCCGGGGGATCTTCCGCCAATTCGCGCGCCAGCTTTTCATGCAGCGCCGCATGCGCGTCCATCTCCGCCAGCGCGAGCAGATGGCCGCCCCCGGCGCGCGCCAGCGATTGTTTGAGTCCGGGAAGCGCAGCGAGGGACCCACGAAGCGCGCCCAGGTCCCGTGGACTCGCGCGGCCGAAGGCGGTTTTCGCCGCCAGCCGTTCGAGATCACGGATGTCATCGAGGATACCGCGCAATTCGTCGCGCCAGACGCCGTCACCGGCGAGTTCGCCCACGGCGCCATGGCGCGCGGCGATGAATTCCAGATCTACCGGCGGCGCGGCGAGCGTCTGCCGCAAGAGGCGGGCGCCGGATGCCGTTCGGGTGCGGTCGGTCACCGCCAGCAGCGAGCCTTCGCGGGTTCCGCGCGAGCCTTGCAGCACTTCGAGATTGCGCAGCGACGCGGCGTCGATGAGCAGCCGCCCGGCGGGGTTCAGCGGCCGCAGCCGGGTGATCTGTCCCGCCGCGCCCGCCTGGGTTTCCCGGGCGTAGCTGAGTAGCGCGCCCGCCGCGGCGAGGCCGGCATGTTCGCGGGTAAAGCCGAAACCTTCCATCCCGGCCACCTTGAAATGGCCGGTCAAGGCATCGTGCGCGAGGCGGGTGTGAAACTGGCTGCTCGGGCGCAGGGTGGGCGCCAGGCCGGCAAGTTCGGGCGGTAATTCACCCAGTTCATTGCACAGCGGAGAATCTTCCGCCAGCAGCAATTCTCGCGGCGCGAAGGGGGCAATCAGGGCGGCGAGGGCGCGGCCGTCGTTCGCCGCGAAAGCGAGAAATTCGCCGGTGGTGATTTCCAGGAGGGCGCCGCCGAGTTCGCCGCCGACTTTGCCCCGCGATAACGCGAGCAGATAATTCCCTTCGCCCGGCTCCAAAAGACTGTCAAGCGTCGCGGCGCCCGGCGTGATGATGCGGGTGAGCGCCCGTTTGATGACGCCTTTGGCCTGGCGCGGATCTTCCATCTGATCGCACACCGCGACCTTGTGGCCGAGGCGCACCAGCTTCGCCGCGTAATTCTCCAGCTGGTGATGCGGCACCCCGCACATCGCGGCCTCCGAGGCCACCCCTTTGTTGCGCGCGGTCAGCGTCAGGCCCAGCAGCGGCGCGGCTTTGGTCGCGTCCTCGTGAAACAGTTCATAGAAATCCCCCAGCCGGAAAAACAGAAAGGCGTCGGGACACTGCGCTTTGACCGCGTGCCACTGCTGCATCGCGGGAGTGATGGGGGCGGGCATGGGGGTTGGCTTGCGGCGGGGCGCGTGGCTTCGGCAGAAGGAATCTCACCACAGAGCTCTGTGGTGAATTATTCAGACTAAATCCGAAAGCGCCGCCGGGGCGGACGCGCGGGCGGCTCGTCGTCATGGATGACCGGTGCGCTGCGTCGGGGCGACGGCTCTTCTTCACGAATGGGGTCGCGGGGCGCGGGGCGGCGGGGCGGGTAATCGTCCTCGGCCGGCGGACGGCGGCGCGGCGGCGGTTCTTCCTCCCGCACGGGTTCACGGGAAACGGGTCGGCGGGCGGGGCGGATGTCGTCACGAGACCCGTCACGATGCCCATCACGAAGCCCGCCTTCCTCGGCCATCCTTTCGGGGCTCAGGCGCACCGGCCGTTCGCGCGAGGGGGGCGCTTCGTCGTCGGCCGCGCGCGGGCGGCGCGGGGCTTCGCGCGCGGCGTCGGGCGCAATGCCGTGCAGCTTGGCGTCGTAGTCGGCGCGGGTCATGCCGTAAAGCGCAATGTCCTGGAAGGCACCGCTGAAGAAAAAGAGTTCCCGTTCGATGCCGTCGAGCTTGAACCCCAGCCGCTCCAGCCAGCGGCGCGCCGGCTTGTTGCTCACCGCGCAGCGGATGGAAAGGCGGGTGACCGGCTGCGAATCGAAAAGATAATGCAGCAGCGTGGTGAGGGCGTCGGTGCCGATCCCCTGGCCGCGATCGCGGGCGTCGGC
The DNA here is from genome assembly GCA_043777195.1 of Thermoanaerobaculia bacterium. Classification (GTDB taxonomy): domain Bacteria; phylum Acidobacteriota; class UBA4820; order JAYVQF01; family JAYVQF01; genus JAYVQF01. Next base: position 7,414 of record JAYVQF010000037.1, on the reverse strand, counting down.
GACCGCGCCGATCAGTTCGACCGGGGTGCGGTGGCCATAGGGCCAGCGGGCGGCGAGCAGCCCCACCGCCTTGCCCTTCGCCTGGATCACGAAGAGACGGGCGCTTTCGCTGCCGGGCGGTGGCAGGTGATACTGGGCGAGCGGCACATCAGCGCCGCAGACGGCCGGATCATGCAGCCAGCGATTGAGCAGGTCGGCGTCCTTCGCTTCGGCGGGACGCAGGGTGGTTTTGGCGCCATAGAGCACGGAGTTACCTCTGGGAATCTCTGGGAATAAACTCTGGGAATAAATTGAACGGGCGATTTTACCGCCGTCGCCCGGGTGCGGCGAACGCGGCGGGTGCGGTCGCAAGTGCCGGGGGTGCCAGTAGGTCTCGGCGCCCGCGCCGGTTACGACACCTGTTTCAGCTCGAGGGTTTTCCCCGGATTCATCATCGAGGCGACATCCACCACCAGAACCGGTTCGCCCTGGCCCAGCTCCGTCGCCCCGGCGATTCCGGGAAGCTTGGAGAGCAGGCGGCCGAGCGGCTTGATGACCACTTCCTGTTGGCCGGTGATAAGGTCCACCACGAGGCCGATGGAACGCTCGGCAATTTTGACGATCACCACAAAAATCCGGCGATTCGGGTCGCGCGCCTCGCCCCCGGTGAATTTGAAGAAATCCTCCACCCACAAAAGCGGCAGCGAACGGCCGCGCAGGTTGATCACCGGCTTGCGATCCACCCACTGAATTTCGCCGATTTTCATGCGCAGGGTTTCGGCCACCGCGCTGAGTGGAATCACCAGCGGCCGTCCGGCGGCGCGCACCAGAAGCGACTGGATGATGGCGAGGGTGATGGGCAGCGTGATCTCAAAAGTGGTTCCGCGGTCGGCCTCACTGTCCACGCCGATCTGCCCCTTGAGTTCGGTGATCGCCTTGCGCACGACATCCAGGCCGACGCCGCGGCCTGAAATTTCCGAGACCTGGTCGGCGGTGGAAAATCCGGGGAGAAAAATCAGATCCTGCACTTCCTCGGTCGAAAGTTCGGCGTCGGGTGCGATGAGGCCGCGCTCGATCGCGCGCGAGCGAACCTTGCCTGCGTCGATGCCGTGGCCGTCGTCGCTCACCCGCAGCACCACATTGTTGCCGCGCTGGAAAGCTTCCAGCTTGAGCACCCCGACCGCGGGCTTCCCCGCGAAAATGCGCGCTTCGGGTGGTTCGATGCCGTGATCCAGGCTGTTGCGGATGACATGCATGAGCGGCGCCGAAACCGCTTCGACCATGGCCTTGTCGAGTTCGGTTTCCTCGCCGAAAAGATGGACATCGACATGTTTTTCCAGCTCGGGCGCCAGGCGGCGGGCGAAGCGGGCGAGCCTTGAAAAAATCTGCCCCACCGGAACCATGCGGATGTCCACGACTGATTTTTGCAGTTCGTTGAGTTTTTTTTCCAATTCACGGTTGGCGCGCGCCAGCAGCATGGCGGGACCCCGCTGGGCATCGCCCTGGGCGTTCAATTCCCGGCCCAGGGCGACAAGCCGGACTTTGACCAGCGCGATTTCGCCGATCAGGCCCATCACCGCGTCGAGCTTGGCAATGTCCACGCGCACATTGTTGGTGGCTGCGGCGCCCCCCTCCGCTCCGGGCTCGGCGGCGGGCTCGGAAAGCGCCAGGGTTTCGGCTCCGGCTTTTGCGGCTCCGGTTTTTGCGGCGCGCCCGGCGGCGGCCGACGGTTTCGCCGGGGCGTTCGCGGCGGCTGCGGCAGTCCCCCCGGTGTCCGGCGCGTTCTTGCTGATTGAATCGTAAACGCCGCCGCCATATGCGGCGAGCGCCTGCATGCCGCTCTCGCCGGCTTCATGCGCGACCAGCAGGCGGAAAGTCAGCTTGTCGCTCGGGCCATTCGCCACGGGCAGCGTGGAGACGAGTTCGCCATTTTCCGCGATCTTTTCGGTGAGTGCGCGCAACCGGACATCGAAATCATCGAATGAATAACTGACCACCAGAGAATAGACCGGCATGCCGCTCTCAATATTTTCGCGCAGCCGGTGCTCCTCATATTCGCTCAGGGTCAGCATGACTTCCGGTTCCAGCGTGGTGCGCGTCCGCCAATCGGCGGCGGCGGTCGTGGCGTTCCCGCTGGCGGCAGCGAAGATGCGTTTGGCGAGCGGCTGGATGTCGGCGCGCGGCGCGCCCCCGTCCCCGGTCTCCCGGCAGAGCTGGCGCAGCAGTGCGACCGACTGCACCAGCAGCCCGGCTGCGTCGAGGTCGAGCGGCCGTTTGCCCAGCCGGATCTTGTCGAGGTAATCCTCGAGATCATGGGAGAGATCCGCGATCGCCGACACCCCCGCCATGCCGGCCAGCCCTTTCAGCGAATGCAGATGGCGGAACAGCCGGTTGACCGCATCGGGCCGCGGTTTTTTGTTCTGCCGCAGCGCGGTTTCGACCGCGTCAATATCTTTATCCGCGCCCTCCAGCAGCTCCTCCGCCTCGGCGAGGAAATCCTGCATGGCGCGATCGGAGCGGGTCATTGGATGGGGTCTGGTCTAGGGTCACGCCGTCGCATATTTCTTGAAGGTCGCCACCACCTGTTCGGCGGTGAAGGGTTTCACGAGATAATCAGTACCGCCCAGCTGCATGGCGCGGTCGCGGTCAGCAGCGGTGGCCTCGGTGGAGATGACCACGATGGGCACCTTGGCGAGCGCGGGATTCTGCCGGATGAAGCGGATCAATTCGAGGCCGTTGATGTTGGGCATGTTGATGTCGGTGAAGATGAGATCGTACTGCCCGGCGGGCAGCCGCTTGAGGGCTTCCAGGCCGCTCGCGGCGTAGTCCACCTCGATGCCGAGCGCGTCCTCCAGCGACCCGCCGATGAAATCGCGGGTGGCAGCGGAGTCGTCCACGACAAGCACGCGTTGCATCACAATAATTATAGACGGGCTGATGCCTTTACGGGCTATCTCAGCGTCCGCCGGGAACCGCCGGCGGGGGGCCGGGTTGGTGGGATCATGAGCTTCGCCGAATATCTCCCCCGCCGTCTGCCTCGTCCCGAAATACAGCTGAGAGTCCCCCGGACCTTGCCGTGGATTGCGCTACCGCGTGACCCGCGCTGGTTTCAAATCGCCGCCCTGGGCAGCCTGCTCTTCTTCGGCGAATGGGCGCTTGATTTTCCGCTGGGCTGGTGGGAGATCGTCCTGATTGCGGCGACCATGCAGGGCGTGCAATGGCTGGGCACGAAGTGGGCCGGGTTGCCGAAGTTCGATCCCAAATCGGCGCTGATTTCGACCTTCGGCCTCTGTTTTCTGCTGCGTGCCAATTCGCTCGGGGTCTATCTGGGTTTTGCGGCGCTCGCCATCGCCAGCAAATTTCTGCTGCGCTACAACGGCAAGCATCTCTTCAATCCCACCAACTTCGTGCTGATTCTCGCCCTCATTACCGGTTGGGGCTGGGTGACGCCGGGGCAGTGGGGCACGCCCGCAATTCTTGCTTTCGCCATGCTCTGCGCCGGCGGCTGTGTGGTTTACCGCGCCTTGCGCAGCGATGTGTCGCTGGTCTTTCTCTCGACCTATGCGGCGATTGTGTTCACCCGCTCGCTCTACATGGGCGAACCGCTGACCATTCCCCTGCACCGCCTGGAAAACGGCGCGCTTTTGATCTTCACCTTCTTCATGATTTCCGATCCGAAAACCACGCCCGACTCACGCACGGGGCGGGTGCTTTACGGCGTCTGCGTCGCGCTCGTCGCCGGGTTCATCCAGTTCAAATTATTCCGCGCCAACCCGCTGTTGTGGGCGCTGATCCTGTGCGTGCCGCTGGTGCCGCTGCTTGACCGGCTGCTGCCCGCCGCGCGCCACCAATGGATTCCCGGACAAAACCTCGCTTCCCCACCGCAACCCCAACGGCAACCCCAACTACGACCCCAACCCGCCGCCGGCGGCCAACCCATTCAAGGAGATTCCCATGTTCAACCGCTGTCCGCGGCCGCGTGATGCGCGGTCGTTCATTCTCTTCGCGCTGGCCTGCGGGCTGGCGCCGCTCACGGCCCACGCCTTCTGCGGCTTCTATGTCGCGCAGGCCGACACGAAAATCTACAACCAAGCCTCCAAGGTCGTCATGGTGCGCGACGGCGACCGTACCGTGCTGACGATGTCGAACGATTTCTCCGGCGCGCCGGAAAAATTCGCCATGGTGATCCCGGTGCCCACGGTCATCACCAAAGAACAGGTGCACGCCGGCGAGCAGGCGCCGATTGATCATCTCGACGCCTATTCGGCTCCGAGATTGGTGGAATATTTCGATCCGGATCCCTGCGCGAGAAATGAGATGAAAGCCATGCGCAGTCGTGAGGTTGGCGGCGCGCTGGGCGCAGCCATGATGGACGAAGCGCGAGCACCCGCTTCCTCGCCGACCGTTCACATCGAGGCCAGTTACACCGTCGGCGAATACGACATCCTGATTCTTTCCGCCACGCAATCGGGCGGCCTCGTTGACTGGCTGAAGCAGAATGATTACCGCATTCCCGAGGGCGCCGAAGCGGTGCTCGACAGCTACATCAAACAGAACATCAAATTTTTCGTCGCCAAGGTGAACCTGCGCGAACAGAAAAAACTGGGGTTCTCCACCCTGCGCCCGATCCAGATCGCCTTTGAATCCCCAAAATTCATGCTCCCCATCCGCTTGGGCATGGTCAATTCGCGCGGCGAGCAGGAGCTCTTCGTCTTCGCCATCACACGCCGCGGCCGCGTCGAAACCACCAACTATCGCACCGAAAAATTGCCCACCGGACAAAATGTCCCGCTCTATGTGAAAGCGGAGTTCAGCGATTTCTACAAGGCGGTCTTTTCCCGCCAGCACGAGCGCTCCGGTTCCGCCGCGGTGCAGACCGAATATTTCTGGAACATGGGTAGCTGCGATCCCTGCGCCGCGCCGCCGCTCGACCAGGGCGAACTGCGCAAACTCGGCGTCTTTTGGCTGGATGAACCGAACGGCTCTTACCAGGCCAACCTCACCCGCCTGCATGTGCGCTACGACCGCGAACATTTTCCCGAGGATCTTGTTTTTCAGGAGACTGGCGACCAGCAGAGCTTCCAGGGGCGGTATGTCCTTAATCATCCCGCCACCCCGTCATCGCAATGTTCCGCCCTCGCGGCCTATCACGAAACTCTGCGCGTCCGCTATGCCGAAGAGCGCAAGAACCTCAACTTCCTCACCGGTTGGGCGCCCGTGCAGATCACCCGCAAGATGACGATCCTCGAACCGCCGCCGCCCGCGCTGCAAAGCCCCAAGCGCTGGTGGAATAAATTGTGGGGGAATTGAGGAACCGAGACCCGCTACGAATCGGATTGTAGGGGCGGAGCTAAGCTCCGCCCGAAGGCTCCCGGGATACTCAGGGCAGAGCTTAGCTCTGCCCCTACACACGGTGCGGAACCCTTTCACTGATTCGGCTTGACCGCCCGCGTGGCGCTGAAGGTCGGGGTGAATGCATCCAGCGGTTTCCCGGGCCAGCGATCATCGAAATACCCCGTGATGACGAGCCCCGCCGCAAGCTGGCCACCGATCTGCGTCTCCAGCGAATGGCCGAAGCAGAGCGGCACCCCCTGCGCTTTCAGCTTTTCCAGTTCTTCGGCGTTCAGGCTGTCTAGGTCCGAGTAGGGAATTTTGTAACGGAGAATGAATTCGCCCCGGTCCATCGCCGCGTCGTCAAACAAAAAGATCACCGGCTGCGCGAAACCCGCAAGCAGCGCGCCGCCCGGCCTCAGCACCCGCGCCGCCTCGTGCCAGACCGGGCGCGGATCGGGAATGAAAAGATTCGACACCGGATGAAAGATCAGATCGAAGGAGGCGTCGGGAAACAACGAGAGATCGCGCATGTCCCCCTGTACCGTGCGGATTTTCAATCCTTCCCGCTGCGCCACGAATTCATCCTGCGCCAGCTGCGCGGGCGACAAATCAAAGCTGGTCACCGTCGCGCCCGCCGCCGCGAGGATGGGCATCTGCTGGCCGCCCGCGCTGGCGAGGCCGAGAATTTCCACGCTGTTCAGGGTTTCCGGAAACCAGTCACGAGCCACCGCCCGCGACGGGGTGAGAATCACCGACCAGTCGCCAGACCGCGCCCGCGCGATGATTTCCGGCGAAACGGGCACCGTCCATTCATTCTTTTCCGCGACGCATTTATCCCACGCGGCGCGGTTCCAGGCGAGGAGGTTCATGGGGTTGTTTCAATGATCAGGTACAGGGGTGATTCACCAGCCGATGATTCCCCGATTAGGCAGCAACATCGCGCCGATGATCGCATCGGCGACAAATAATAGGCTGAAGAACGACAGCAGGATGAGCGCATACGCGCTGAGGAAGCGGCGCCCTCGCGGGAAGATCACAAGGAGTAAAGCGAGCAGGGCAATACCCGCAATGTTCGCCACACCGGGGTCACCCTGCCAATACAGAATCAAAGAAACATAATGGTGGAATGTGGGGTTCCAATGTTGTTGCATCGCAGCGGTGCCGCTTACCATGAACGGCGCTATCGCAAAACGAAAATAGACCCACATCGCGCAGGCGCTGCCAACCAGCACAAATGAATAGACCGGCAGCAGCGGGCCGGCGTCCGCGCGCGGAACCGGCGGCGGCTCAAGGCTGGTGAGACTTGGGTGTGACATGGCAGAGGAAGGAGGGATTGCGCTGCGTAAAGATTGCGAGGCTCCCGAAAGCATAGACACTGATCAAGAACAGAAACGACAGTGTGAAAAGCACCAAGAAACGGGTGCCGCGCCCATTGCGTGGAAACAGAAAAAGGCCGAACAGAGGTGAACACCAGAATAGCCAGGGGATCAGGTCAGAAATCGGCCTGAAGAAATGGCAAAGATTGATGCCCCATAAGATGAACGCCGGCAAGTGAACGCCGCAACCGGACGCCAGGTCGGCATAGGTCGGAATGACTTTGGTCATCATCAAGGAAAGCGCAAACAATCCGGTCACCAACGCCGGCGCACAAAGAAATGGCACCACTACCGGCCGGCGGAGTTTGTTGCACGACGGGCAGCGCAATGACGCGGCCTCGCTCATCGCGCCGCAATGGGCGCAGCATTCCATCTGGCTCGGGCCGCGCCCGAACAACACATTGAAAAAATCCCGAGGGCTGATCATGTACGGAAGAAGTTTAGAGAATTTAACTATGAGAAGCTTCCGCGAATTATCTTTGCTTCGTCGCGTTGCTCCTCGCAACGACGATTCGCGTTTGATTTCCACCTCCTGTGCTAAACTTTCCCCCGTGATGCACCTCCCCCGCAATTCTTATTCTTGGTATTGGCGCGCCGGCTTCGGCTTGCGTTGAGGGAATTGCATTTAAATTTTCCTCGTCGTCTGCACCCGAAGCCCGGCCGCTCCCCAGCGACCGGGCTTTTTTGTTTTCAGGTTTCGGAATTCTCATGCACAAACCCGGCAA
>JAYVQF010000036.1:0-11377 GCA_043777195.1 Thermoanaerobaculia bacterium | reverse complement strand
AGAGATCGCCTCGCCGGCCACGCGCATTCGTTTTCTCACCGAAGGACTGCTCACGCGGAAATTGCTCGCCGATCCGGAACTCGACGGGGTTGCGGCGGTTCTGCTCGATGAATTTCACGAGCGCCATCTTGCGGGCGATCTCGGCCTTGCGCTGCTCAAACGATTGCGCGCCGGGGCGCGGCCCGATCTGAAAATCGCGGTGATGTCGGCGACCCTCGACGGCGACGCGGTGGCAAAATTTCTGGACGGCGCGCCGCTGGTGCGCAGCCTGGGCCGCCGTTTTGCGGTGGAGACGGAATTCCTGGCGGGCGCCGACGAGCGGCCGCTGGAGGCGCAGGTGGCGGGCGCGCTCAAACGGCTCGGCGGAGAAACCGGCGCGGGCCTTGACGGCGACACCCTGGTTTTTCTGCCCGGCGCGGGGGAAATCCAGCGCGCGCAAATCGCCTGCGCCGATTACGCCGCGCATGCGGGGCTGGAGATTCATCTGTTGCACGGTGAATTGCCGTCGGACGCCCAGGATCGCGCGGTCGCGCCGGGGGCGAAACGCAAGGTGATTCTCTCCACCAATGTCGCGGAGACTTCGGTGACCATCGAAGGCGTCACCGCGGTGATTGATTCGGGATTGCACCGCGCGGCCAGCCACGATCCCTGGAGCGGGTTGCCGCGCCTGGAAGTGGAAAAAATCAGCCAGGCTTCCGCCATCCAGCGCGCGGGGCGGGCGGGACGGCTGCGGCCGGGGCGCTGTCTGCGCCTATTTACCCTGGCCGATTTTCAGGCGCGGACGGCGCAATCAACGCCGGAAATTCGCCGTCTCGATCTGGCGGAACTCACGCTTACCCTCGCCGCACTCGCGGGGAAAAGTGCGGATACGCTGGAATTCTTCGAACCGCCGCCTGCTTCCGCGCTCAAGGCCGCGCAGGAATTGCTGCGTCTGCTCGGCGCACTGGATGCTTTGGGACAACTAACCGCAACCGGCCGCCGCATGCTCGCGCTGCCCATCCACCCGCGTCTCGCAAAAATTGCCCTGGCGGCGGAAGCGGCGGGACTGGCGTCTGAAGGGGCGTCCCTGGCGGCGCTGCTGGCTGAGCGCGACACCCGCGCCCGGCGCGGGTTTGAAGGCGATCGCTCCGCCGCGCGCCACACCGCCACCGGTGATCCCGGCGAACGGCTGGAGGAATTGCAGGGGGCGGATAATATCCCGGCCGCGCGCCTGCATACACGCGGGCTCGATCCTGCGGCGGTGGAATCGGTGCGCCGAGCCCGCGCGCAGATCGCCGGGCAGTTGCATCCATCCGCAAAGAATTTCCCCGGCAGCGAAACGGAAAAAGATGCGGCGCTTCGGCTTGCCCTGCTCGCGGGCTTTCCCGACCGCGTCGCCAAACGGCGAGCGCCGGGGAGCGCGGAATTGGTTCTCAGTTCGGGCGGCACCGCCTCACTTGCGCCGGAGAGTGTGGTGCGCGACGCGCCGTTCCTCATCGCCATCGAAACCCGGCAGCGCGCGCGAGGTGGAGCCCTCGTCACCCAGGCCGCCGCGATCGAACTGGAATGGCTGCTCGATATTAATCCGGACGGCATGGTTTCATCTGATGACTTGAGCTGGAACGCAAAGAACGAACGGGTCGAGCGGCTGCGCAAAACCCGCTATGGCGCGCTGACTCTGGAGGAACGCCGTGAAGCGGCGCCGCCCTCGGCTGAAACTTCCGCCCCGCTTCTAAAAGCGGCGCAAAGCGCGGGACTGGATCATTTCATTCCGGATGAACCCCTCAAGGCGCTGCACGCGCGTTGCAATCTAATCGCACTCCATTGCCCGGAATCAGGCGTCGCATCGTTCGATGACACGGCACTCGCGGAATTCCTGCAGGCAGCCTGCGACGGCACCGTCTCCTTCGCCGAACTCGCGCCCCGCCTTACTTTGGCCGCGCTCATCGCTTCGCTGCCGCCAGGCTCGGCGCAAATCCTCGCCCGCCTCGCCCCCGAAACCTTCGACCTGCCGGGCCGCAAGAAAGTCCCGATCCAATATGTCAACGGCCAGCCCCCGTGGCTCGCCGCCCGCCTCCAGGATTTCTTCCGTCTCAAAAAACCGCCCACAGTCTGCGACGGCCGCGTCCCGCTCGTCCTCCACCTCCTCGCCCCCAACCAGCGGGCGCTGCAAGTGACAAGCGATCTCGACGGATTTTGGGAGAAGCATTACCCGAAACTGAGACTGTCGTTGATGAGGAGATACCCAAGGCATCAATGGCCGGAGGATCCGAAGAAATAGTGGACGATGAATGTCGTAGGGGCGGGCCTAAGAACCTTTACGCTTACGAATCACGCTGAAGAACGAAACGGGGTGCGAACTCTTGCGTGATTCGTAAGCGTAAACGTGATGCGAGGGCAGCAGCGCACCGGCCACCCGGCAAATTACAGCAAACTTCGCGCCAGGCAGCCCTGTCACGAAGTTTGCATCGCTTGACGCTATCGTTTACGAATCACGCTGAAGAATGAGGCCGTGGCCCTGTTGCGGCAGCGCAGCGGGCATGCTTTCGCTCTTTCATGTGGAACCTCCTCCGGACTTTTTTTATTTGCCCTCGTGCTTTGCGAGAGGGCCAAATAAAAAAAGCCCTCCGGAGGAAATTCAATGAATCAATACGAAAACAAAGCCACCACCGCGATGCTGTCACACGAATCACTCGATGTTTACCAGCTCGCCTTGAAATTTCATCTCGGCGTCATGACCCTGCTTCCACAGCGTGGTTCACCCACGCTTCGCGACCAACTCGAAAGAGCTTCCATCAGCATCATCCTCAATATCGCCGAAGGCGCAGGGCGCCGAACGACTCCTGACCGTCGCCGCCATTTCGTCATCGCCCAAGGCAGCACCTACGAATGCGCCGCCATTCTCGATATTCTACGACTGCGCAAGATCGCCCAACCCTCCCGTTGCCTCAACGCCCGGAATTACGCGGTTCGCATTGCGCAGATGCTCGCGAAGCTGGCTGGGCCGCCGCCGTGAAACGGGTTTGGGGCAAATTACTTATTTTTGGATTCCGGCTTGAATACGAACAGGGTGAATAATCCTTTGGCAATTCCCTTCAGTTTTCGGATCGATTCAAACTCATAGCTGGGATCGTCATACTGGATTGAAAGTGTGACCACATAGGCATGTCCATTGTTGAACGTGCAGAGATCAAAGCGGCTTTGGTTCATCCTTTTTGACTTGCGAAAAAAGCGGGTGTTGACGAGATAGGCCGGCTGTCCTGATTTGAGCGTGATTTTTTCCACCTCATGGCTGAATCTTTTCTGATACTCACGATCCGGGTTGTCGGCATACCCCCTGATCGTTTCATCTTTGAGCTGATCCAGGCTGGTCGCATTGTCTTTGAAGACCCATAATGTGACCATCACCGGATGTTGATTGAATGAAATCGGCAAAAACGTGCCGCTTGCCTCGAAGTAAAAATCGAAGGGTTTTCCCATTTCCATGTTTCTGAAAGCTTCCGGCACGGTAAAGGTGTAGTCCGATTTTTCATATACCTTCATGGGCGGAGGTGCATTCACCGGCGAGGATGAAGGCGCACTCTGGCCGAAGATTGCGAGCGAGACGATCATGCCGACAAGATATTTGCATTGATTCATGGGATCACCCGAGAAAATATTAGCAGACTTTCGCAGATCCAAAATATCTATCCCCTCACCGGGGCGGGCCGCAGAGGAGGGAGAGCATTTGCACGATACGAATGATCATCATTCGCCGTTCAAGGTAGGCGATATCGCGTATCGCCCCGCGGGCGTGGAGGAGGGCAAGCGCGGCGCCGCATTCCATTGCGCTGCCCAGTGCGTAGCTGTAGTGACGGCGTTTGTCGGGTCGGGCTATTCGCCCTGCGCCTTCTGCGATGTTCAACACTATGCTGTCACTGGCACGGAAGAGCTGATTGCGTTGGGACGAGATGTTACGAACTGTGTCGAGGATTGCGAGCGATTGCCGGAATTCGAGTGCGACGCGATAGACATCCGAGCGTTCACAAGGAAGGAACGGTTCAGGGTTGATGGTGTCGGGGTTGGGCTGGTGGGTTTGAGACATGGTGAATTTCCTTTGGAGCTGCCCGCGAGAGCGGGCAGTCACAAATGGTGACTGGACGCTCTCGCGTCCAGCCTCACTTTTGAGGGGGCCAAATATTTCAGCTCCGCAAAAGGACAACGCGCAGTGCCCGCCCACCCCGTTACCGTCACCCTCACCGTCATCGTCACCGTGCCCCGTCTCCGTCCCCGAAAAAGGCTCAAAGTTCCACAGCAGCCTTCGTGACATGTCTGCATGGCACGAAGGCTGCGGATAGGATCCTTGGAGCCTATTTCGGGGGCACGGTGACGGTAACGGTGACGATGACGATGACGGTAGCGGTGAGGGTGACGGAACAGTCCCGCCCGTAAAATCTCCGCATGGCCCAACTATCCGAACTTCAACCCGCCGAAAAAATCGCCCGCGATGCCGGCCGTTATCTGATGGAAAAGCGCGCCGAATTAATGAAGTCCGGCGGCGTGGTGCGCGAGACGAAGGGGCGCAATGATTTCGTCACCGCCGCAGACAAGGGCGCCGAGTTGCTCATTCGGGAGGGGCTCCAGAAAGCCTTCCCCGGCGAAAAATTTCTCGGCGAGGAAACCGGCGGCGCGGCGTGGAACGACGGCGCGGTGTGGATCGTTGATCCCCTTGACGGCACCACCAATTTCATTCACGGCCTGCCGCTGTTTTCCGTTTCGATCGGCAGGCTGGTGAACGGCCAGCCAGACCTCGGCGTGATTTACGACCCTTCTCACGACGAATGTTTTAGCGGCGGCCCGGGCCTCGGCGCGATGCTGAACGGCACGCCGATCCACTGCCGCGAGGCGGGGTCGCTCAAGACCGCGTTTCTTGCCACCGGGTTTCCCTTCCGCCAGATCGACCGTTTTGATGAATACCTGCGCCTCTTCGCCGCCGCCACCCGCGCCAGTGAAGGCATGCGCCGCTGCGGCAGCGCCGCCATCGATCTCGCTTGGACGGCGGCCGGCCGCTTCCACGGTTTTTTCGAACTGGGCCTCAGCCCTTGGGACATCGCCGCCGGCTGGGCGATCATCGAAGGCGCGGGCGGCAAAGTCAGCGATCTCTACGACGACGCCCCGCCCCTCCCGAACGGCCACATCCTCGCGACCTGTGCCTCAATCCACGAAGAACTGCATGAGCTCTTCCGCGCATCGCGGTGACCCGACTGGCATTCAACGCCGCGTGCCCGCCCCCCAGAGGATTTTGTGCAGCTGGACTTGCAGGCGGGCGTCGAGGCGGTCGGCGAGGAGCCAGTCGCCCAGTTCGCCGGCGTCGAGGCGGCCCCAGACCGGGGAGAGCAGCACGGGACAGGGGAGCGGCGCGTGGCGCTGGATGAAATCGCGCGCGAAGTCGTAATCGTTGCGGTCGGACAAGACGAATTTGATTTCGTCGCGCGCGGTGAGATGCGCGAGGTTGGCATCGAGAAAGGTTCCCGCCTCGCCAGAGCCGGGGACTTTCACATCCACGATGCGGGAAACTTCCGCGGGCAGGATGGCGATGTCCGCGCCGCCGTGGGTTTCGCAGCTCACCGCGCATCCGTCGTCGATCAATCGTCTCGCCAGGGCAGGCAGCGCGGCCTGCAGCAGCGGCTCGCCGCCCGTGAGGCAGACGCGCGGAATGGCGAGCTGTGCGACCTCTACCGCGACATCCCCGACGGTCATCGTTTTTCCCCCGGCAAACGCATGCGCCGCGTCGCAGTAATTGCAGCGCAGGTCGCAAGCGGTCAAGCGGACAAAGGTGGTGGGCAGGCCGACGAGCGTGGATTCCCCCTGCAGCGTCGGAAATATTTCCGCGACGCGCAGTTCATCCGGCCCCAGCCCAACGAGCGGCTTCAGGCGCGGCGATTCCGCGGCGCGGTCAGCGGGGGAGGAAGACATGCAGATTTACCGCCAAGACGCCAAGGCGCCAAGGTAAGAGGGGAAAAAAGAAATGATTTGTTTTCATTGGTATGATTGATTGTTGTTCTGCGGCTTCCAATTGTGTTCTTGGCGTCTTGGCGCCTTGGCGGTTAATTCTTTCTTGTGTCTTCACGACGGCAGCGCGTCGAAGATCAGGTTGAGAAATTCGCCCGCGTTGAGATAAGGTTGCAGGCGCGGCCCCAGCGCCCCGGACACCGCCTGGCGGTCGGCGCCTTCCTCGACATTGAGGATCACCAGCAGGCGCGGCGCGCGCTGGCGCTCGGGCAGCAGCGCACGGTGCAGCACGAAGCCTTTGAGCGCCGGGGTTTCTTTGGCGAAGGCGTTGAGTTCGGCAAGCAGCGCCGCGGGAGGCGGCCCCTCGTCCATGAACAGGATCTCCTCGCCTTCGAGGGTGGGCTGGCCGCCCGCGTAATTCTCCAGCGGGATGGCGGTGCCGCGCGAGAGTTCGGCGGCCTCCTCGAGGCTCAGCACCAGCGAGTCGGGGGTGTAGGGATCAAGCACCACGCCCGCGACCGGCGGTTCCCCCTCCCCCGGCGGCGCCGAGGCGAGACCCAGGGCCTTCAAGCCGGGCATGCCCAGATGCATCAGCGGCACACCGGAAGTCTTCCAGTCCGCCTGCGCACCCATCGCCTCCAGCCCGGCGACCGAGGTGAACAGCGCGCGAAAGCGCAGGCCACCCGAGCCGGGGAGCAAATGCAGGGCGATGGTCATGCCGCCTGCGATATAGACCCGCCCCGGCTCTTCACCCGGCAAAGGCCTGGCCAGCGGCGCATACAATTTGCCGTCTTTCAAAGCGGCCAAGAGTTGCGTGACATCGCGCTTCAATCCCCGGCGGGCCTGGCGCATTGCGGCGATGAGGGTCTCGGCGTCGGTCACAGGGGAATTTTGCATGAACTGATAAGAGTTTTACCGCCAAGACGCCAAGGCGCCAAGGTTAGAAAGAATTATTTGATTACCGCAGTACGCAGCTTCGATCTGTTGTCTCCAGCTTTTGCCTTGGCGCCTTGGCGTCTTGGCGATAACTCCGTCTGCGTTGCCCGTAGAATTCACGGCCCATGCTTTCAATCGGCGGTCTGTCCAAGCGCTACGGTGGCAAAGAATTGTTCACCGAGGCCTCGCTGCGTCTGTTGCGCGAGGACCGGCTTGGCCTCGTCGGCCCGAATGGCGCCGGAAAATCCACACTGTTCCGCATGATTCTCGGGCAGGAAGAGCCGGACAACGGCACGATCGCGCTGGAAAGGAACATCCGCATCGGCTATCTGCCGCAGGAATCGGCGCCCATTGGCGAGGAGACGGTGTTGGAGATCGCGCTGGAAGTCGCGCCGGAAATGACGACCATCCGCCGCCGCCTGCGCGCGCTGCATGAAGGCACCGCGCAGCCGGACGCGGACGATCATCTGCTGCATGCACAGTTCGAATCCCTGGGCGGCCACGCGCTGGAAGCCAAGGCGAAAAAAATCCTGGCCGGCCTCGGCTTCCGCGAGAAGGATCATCACCGTCCCGCGCGTGAGCTGTCGGGCGGCTGGGTGATGCGCGCGCATCTCGCGCGGCTGCTGGCCATGCAGCCCGACCTCCTGATGCTTGACGAGCCGACCAACCACCTCGATCTCGAATCGCTTTTGTGGTTCGAGGATTACCTGCGCAACTGGAATGGCGCCATCCTCACCATCTCGCATGACCGCGAATTCCTCAACCGCCTGGTGACCGGCATCGTCGAGATCCGCGCCCGCAAGCTGGTGCGCTACAAGGGGAATTACGAAAATTACATCGAGGCCAAGGCTCTGGCCGACGAGCAGCAGCGGGCGGCCGCGCACGCCCAGGTGGCGGAAGTCGAGCGGCTCAAGAGCCTCATCGCCCGCTTCGGCGCCAAGGCCAACAAGGCGGCGCAGGCCAATTCATGGAAGGGGCAGATCGAGAAGATGGAAAAGATCGAGATGCCGTCCGATGACGCCATCAAGATCCGCTTCCGCTTTCCCCAGCCGGTGAAAGGAGGGCGCGTCGCCATCACCCTGGAGAATGTGCGCCACGCCTACGGCGCGCAAACCGTCTATGAAAAGCTCGATTTCCAGGCCGAGCGGGGCCAGCGCATCGTGCTCGTCGGCCCCAACGGCGCCGGCAAATCCACGCTGCTGAAACTGCTCGCCGACGCCATCCCGCTGCAATCGGGCAAACGCGAACTGGGCTATCAGACCCACGCCGGCTATTTCGCCCAATACCGGCTCGACACCCTGCGCGCCGGCAACACCGCGCTGGAAGAAGCCATGCAGGCGCTGCGCGATGCGGGCTACAGCATGTCGGAGGAATTCGCCCGCACGGTGCTGGGCGCATTCCTGTTCCGCGGCGATGATGTTTTCAAGCGGGTGGAAGTCTTGAGCGGCGGCGAAAAAAGCCGGCTCGTGCTGGTCAAGCTGCTGCTCAATCCCCCCAACCTCATCCTCATGGACGAGCCCACCACCCACCTCGACATGCCTTCGGTTGACGCCATGATCCTCGCCCTCACGCAGTTCGAAGGCACCCTGATTTTCATCAGCCACGATGTTCATTTCATCCGCAAGGTCGGCACCAAGGTGGTGCGCGTGGAGAACGGCGCGCTCGAACATTACGACGGCGATTACGATTACTACCTGCGCCGCCGCGCCAAGGCCGGGGGCGGGCCGGAAGAGGCGACCGTTTCCTCCGCGACGGAATTCAAGGCCGTGCGCACCCAGGACAACCGCCGCGACGCCAAGCGCGCGGAAGCCGAAGCCCGCCAGGAACGCGGCAAACGGCGCAAGGCGCTGGCCGCGGAAGTCGAGCGCATGGAAATGCATATCCACGAAGTCGAACACCGCCGCCACGAACTCACTGCGCAACTCGAACTCCCGGAAACCTACGAGACTCCGGGCCACGCCGCCGAAGTCTCCCGCGAACTCAAAGCCATCGAAACCAAACTGCCGGGGCTGCACGAAAACTGGGAACGCAGCGCGGCGCAGCTTGAAGCAATGGATTGATTTTATCTAGAGCAAATGCCTTCCG
The DNA here is from genome assembly GCA_043777195.1 of Thermoanaerobaculia bacterium. Classification (GTDB taxonomy): domain Bacteria; phylum Acidobacteriota; class UBA4820; order JAYVQF01; family JAYVQF01; genus JAYVQF01. The sequence goes on along the minus strand of JAYVQF010000036.1, from coordinate 2,386 downwards.
CCGTCCACGCGGAGGATTTCGCCGGTGATGAAATCATGGCCGTTGAGGAAGCGGGCTGCTTTCGAAATGGCCTCGACACCGCCCCAGCGCTTGAGCAGCGTGAGGTCGGCGGCGCGCTGTTGCTCTTCCGCGTCATACCAGGGGGGCGGTTCGATGGGCCCCGGCGCAATGCCGTTCACCCGCACCGCCGGCGCCAGCGCCTTGGCCAGCCCTTTGACCAGCGATTCCAGCGCCGCCTTCGACGCGCAGTAAGGCAGGAAGGCGGGCCAGGGGTTGGCGGCGCCGATGTCCACGATGGCGACGACATTGCCCCGGGATTCGCGCAGCGCCGGGGCGAGCGCCTGGGTGATGAGCAGCGGCGCGCGGGCGTGCACCGCAAAGTTTTCATCCAGCTGCGCCGCCGTAATCGTGCCGAATTTTATTTTCGCAAAGATGGATGCATTGTGAATGACGAGATCCATGCGCGAAAATTCCTTGAGCGCCGCAGCGGCCAATTTTTCGCCCGCCTCGGGCAAACGCAGATCGGCACTGACCAGCGCCACGCGTGCCTGTCCCGACAACTCCGCCGCCAGCGCCTCCGCCTCGGCCCTGGAATTCCCGTAGTGCAGCAGTAAATCGTGATCAGCCGCGAATTCGCGCGCCAGCGCCGCCCCCACCCGCCGGGCGGCCCCCGTGATCAATGCGACTTTGCGTTCACTCACCCGCGGATTATCGCTGACGCCTGTGGCCGGAGGAACAGATTTTTAACGCAAAGGCCGAATGCGGGAGCGAATGGTATCGGTATCACATCAAGTACAGGTGCTATCCACAGGCATCCATGTCCCCGAATTGTTCGCCCACCAGCACCCATCCGATTTTGCCGTCCGGTGCTTTGATTTTTGCCCACCATTCATCCATTGCTTCGAAGATGACCCGGTAGTCTGTCTGTTTGTCGTTTGCAACCAGCCTTGGGTCTATTTCCTCTCCATCAACTTTGTTGCCGTTCACCCAAAATGTGGAAAACCCCTCTCCCTGATAGTGCAGAGAATAGACAATCTCTCCGGGAACGAGTTGAATCCCGTTGTCTCCGCCAAGCGTCATGGGCTTGAGGATATTGATTTTTCCGGCCTTCACCGTGATGACCACACCTGTCAGGGCCAAAATCCTTTTTTTCCTCGTGTAGCGGCCAATCACCTGAGAATTTCTAGCGGGTGCTTTCAGCAATGTGTATGGGCCAACGACCGACCAACTACGGTAAGTGCAACATTCAAATGGACAAGAACCCCAATCATTGAAGGGAATAGGTGGGCTTAATGGCCCGCCTCCCAACAAATTCATCATGAGCAGGGAGAAGCAGAGAATTAATAAATTGCGCATTTCAGTTCTCCCGCCACCGTTTCATCTCCTGCGGTTTCATCCCCAACAGATCCAGCACCCGCGCGGCGATCTGGTCGGCGGCGGCGGTGAGGTCGGCGGGCTTGTCGTAGAAGGTGGGCGAGGCGGGATAGATGATCGCGCCCACGTCGGTGAGGCGGAGCATGTTCTCAATGTGGATGCGGTGGTAGGGCGCCTCGCGCAGTAGGAGAATCAAGCGGCGGCGTTCTTTCAGGCAGACTTCAGCGGCCCGCTGCACCAGATTGCGCGAGAGGCCGGCTGCTATTGATCCCATCGTGCCCGCGCTGCACGGGGCGATCACCATGCCGTCGGTGTGCACGGTGCCCGAGGCGATGGGCGCCCACAAATCACCTTCGTTAAATTCGGTGATCTTGTTGCTCGCGCGCTCAAGCAACCGCGTCGAAAGAAGTCCGTCGCCCTGGATGCCCAACTCGTCGGCGGCGATCGCGGCAGCGGTTTTCGTCGCGGTGAAATAGATCCGTTCGACGCCGGCGTGCGCCTCCATGGCGCGCAGCAGCCGCTGTGTATAAAGCGCGCCGGTCGCACCGCTGGCGGCGAGGATGAGGGTTTTCACCTAGTACATCCCCCACGCATATCCCTCCGCCTCGCCCAGCGCGTTTGCCAGGGCGGTGCGGTGTTTGTCGCCGGGGGATTTGAGATCGCCGATTTCGCGGTCGATGACGCGCCAGGCTTGGGCGCAGAAGGCTTTCGCCATGCGGATTTCATTCTGCGCGTTCGCTTCGCCCTTCTCAGCGATGTCGCTGGTGGCGCGCGAGAGGGTCGCGGCCATCGCATACAAATGAATCGCGGCGTTGGCGAGTCTTTGCTGCTCGAATTCCTTCTGCATCACGCCCTTCTTGTAGGTTTGCAGGACATCATCAACACCCTTGGAAAATTGCTGCACCGCCTCTTCGAAATGAGCCTTGCCCTTGGTCAGCGCCGGATGCACGCCTTCCAGTTTGTCGCCGCCGACATATTGGCGCATTTTGTGGGTGGTGAGCTCGGTGATCCC
>JAYVQF010000035.1:0-2933 GCA_043777195.1 Thermoanaerobaculia bacterium | reverse complement strand
GCGCGGTGGTGATGCTCTGGCGCCAGGTGACCGGGCCGCTGGCCGGCTTGAAGCTGATTGAGAGAATGCCGCCTTTGTCGAGAAACTGGCTGGGCAGCCCGAGTTCCAGCGTGGCGGAGGGGGGCACCGCGAGCGGCAGCGCGACGCTCCCGCCGCTGGCCAGCCGCAGCGCGTCGGCATTCATTTTGGATTGCTGCAGCACCGTTCCGGCGTTCACCTTCGACACCGAAGGCACCGTCATGGTGCCGAATTTCGCGGGAAAGACGGAAATGTAATCCACCATGATGCTCAATTTGCGGTCGTCCTCGCTCATCCCGATTTCCTTGGGGGAAATGAAAGAGTTGGGATGGATGGCGAGCACATTGTCGCCGCTGCTGAATGCCCCGCTGTCCAGCGTGGTGCACCAGTTGTTGCTACCGGGCCGCCGGCCGCCATTACCGCGCCAGGTGACCAGCGCCTGACCATTCAGTTCGAGGCTGACATCGATATTGCGGCTGGCGATGGAATCCTGATAGAAAGCGCCATAGCCGACGCAGATGCTGTAGATATCGGGCACCGGCGAAATGCGAAAGTGATAGCGCGCATTGGGGCCAATCACCCAGACTTTATGATCAGAGGCATCCCCCTCGATGCCGCTCCAGTCCCCGTCGATGGCCGTAGACGGCTCAAAATCGTAATAGACATTGGCCGGGTTGACGCCCAGTTCGGGGGCATACAATTTGGCAATCTCCACGGTGCGCACCAGGTGTTCACCGCAGCCGGAAAGCGCCAGGATGAACGCAGGTATCAGCGCCGTAGCGACGCGGGAAAGTCGGAATTTCATGGGTGAAGTTTAATGGATCGGGCACAGGGGTGAACACGGAACAAGACGCGAGGAGGGCTGAATGATGAGGGCTGAACGATGAGCGATGAACGAAGACGGTCATCGCGCCTTCCCTGCTAATCGTTCCCCGCTCATCGTTTCTCTTATCCTTTCCCGATGCGTCTCACCCGTTTTCGCGGCTTGCCGCCTGCCCGTTTCCGCGACTGGCCCCTGCGTTATCAACTGATTGCCGTGCAGGGTGCGATCACCATCGCCCTCATCGCGGGATTGTGGGCGCTGTTCGTGCACCAGGAAAAGGTGATGCTGAAGGAAGTGCGCGAATACACGCACGAGCTGAGCAAGGCGATCGAGCTGTCGGTGCAGAAGTTCAACGACCCGAAACTGACCGACGCCGACTTGGTCAAAGCCTACGAGGAAACCCTACGCAAGCGCGGGGTGAAGGAAATCACCATTTTGGAGCCGGACCAGACGGTGCTGGCGACCACCAGCAAGAAGCGCCGCCAGCAGCCGGTGATGGTCGAGGAAAAAATCGGTGAAATGTCGGCGGGGCGCACCAGTGAAAACATCATAGTTCCGCTGATTTCCGAAGGGGAAACCATCGGTTACATCCACTTGGAACTGGCGCTTGATGATTTCGCCGACGAGCAGGCCCGGCGCGCCAAACAGCGCATGCAGTGGGTGTTGTTCCTGCTGGTGCTGGCCGGAGGCGCGATGTTCTTTCTGGCGCGCCGGGTGCTCGGGCCGGTGCAGGCGCTGACCGAGGCCGCCGAGCATGTCGCGGCGGGCGATCTCGGGGTGGCGCTGCCCGCCGGTGGGGCGCGCGACGAAATCGGCCGCCTGGTGGACGCCTTTGGGCGCATGGTGGATTCATTGCGCGCCGGGCGCGCGGCCGAAACGCGGGCGCGCGAAAGCGAAAAAAATGCGATGCTGGGAGTGATGGGGGCGGAGATCGCCCATGAAATCCGCAATCCGCTGAATTTCATCAATCTGTCGGTGGATCATTTGCAGGCGCGTTATCCCATCGCCGAGCCTGCGTCAAGAGCGGAGATTAACCGCATCGGCGCGCAGATCAAGACCGAAATCCAGCGGCTGACCCGCATGACCGAGGATTACATGGTGCTCGCCCGGCCGCAACCCTTATTGCGCGAGCCCGTGCTGCTGTCGCAATTGGTCAGCGAAACCGCCTTCGTGCTGGGCGAACCGCTGGCAGCCAATGAGGCTCGCGTCGATCCGCAGATCCCAGAAGGCTTCACCCTTTCGGCCGACCCTGATCAGCTCCGCACCGTGCTCATCAATTTGGTGGGCAATGCCCTGCACGCTTCCCCCCGGGGCGGCGTGATCGGCGTGGCGGCGCATAGGGAAGACGGCGCGGTGGTGCTGACGGTGCGCGACGACGGGCCGGGCATCAGCCCTCAGGATTTGCCGCGCATCTTCGAGACCTATTTCACTACGCGCGCCGGCGGCATCGGACTGGGGCTGGCCATCAGCAAACGCATCGTGGAGGCGCATGGCGGCATGTTGAGCGCGGAGAGCGCTGCGGGCCGCGGAACGGTTTTCACCCTGCGGCTGCCCGAGGCTGCGGCTGTCTGACGACGCGGGGTAGAGCGAAATTTCCCGGCCTAGGTCATCATTATCAGCAGGAGAAATTCCCTCGCCCGCCAGCCCCGTTCCCGGTTTATAATTTCCTTTCACGCCCGCCCGAAATTCATTGTGGCGCCTCGCGCGCGCCGGAGTCTTCTTTGAACGCGTTTTTTCCGCTATTCCCGGTGACGCTGTGCGCCGCCTTCCTCTCTTTCACCCTCGGTATTCCTTCCGCGATCCGCGCTACGACCGCCGCTGCCGGCGCCGGCGCCGGGGCCGTGCCGGGGATTGCCGCCATCGCGCCTGCGCCGCTGACCCTGGATGAACGGCGCAGGCTGATCGCCAGCGCAGAAAGCCTGTGGGCCGCCGGTGCCGAGAGCGGCGTCACCGCAATTTATCAAAGCCTCTACGACCGCGATCCCGACGACGCGCTGGCGCTGCGCAGCGAGGCGATGTGGCAATTCCTCTCCGGGCGTGACACGGATGCCGAAGCCACCGCCCGCCATCTCGCCAAGGCGCATCCCGATGA
>JAYVQF010000034.1:0-2955 GCA_043777195.1 Thermoanaerobaculia bacterium | reverse complement strand
AGATCTATATTTACTCCGGTTCCAAGCGCATACAGATCACCTGCTCTACTGCAACTTTCCCCATCTTTGTGGCTGCAGCAGTCCACACACATGCTTTCGCGAGAAAACACATCTTTGGTTGGATCGTTATGCGAACAAGAGTTCGGACAATTCATAATTACTCGCATCTTGCTGTCATGATCGAATAAATTAACACTCGACTCGGCTACGAATCCATGAATACTCGACTTGTCTTTCAACTTTTTCGAATTAGGCTCGTTGGGGCAGCAACCCTGAGCATCTCGAGTTGCAATCGGGCATTTGTGATTGCAGGTTTGCGCTCGGCTCTTCGTTGTCAAGGCGAACAGCGTCAGGGTTATGAAAATTGTTCTGGATAACATACGCGGATTCTAGCAAATGGCAAGTAGATGAAGCTGGTTGCCCAGTGTATCTCAACCTTTTCTGACGCACCTAAATCCCACGGTCATCAATTTCGGTTTTGCAATCTCCAGACACACACCCGTCGCGCAAAGGGCTTCTCGCCAAGCGGCGCCAATGGGCGGGATGGTTGTGGGCAATGGTAGTGTGAGGGGAAGACCGCGGATGGCGCGGTAACTGGTCGCGCCCTCCTGCACCCACTCTTCATCTTTACGCGGCTGATCTTCGCGCCAGAGATCTATCGTCCATTCCTGTACATTGCCGGTAAGGTCGTAGATCGCCTCGCTGCCCGAGCCCGGGGTGCGGTCTTGATCGCTGTGCATCACCGGCGCGGGTTTGCCGGCGGGCCCTGCGAAGTAGTTGAGCCGAAGCGCATCGGGACGCTGATCGCCCCAAGAATATGGACGCAGCGCAGCACCCCTGGCCGCGAATTCCCACTGTTCCTCGGTAGGCAAGCTGCCGCCCAGGCTATTGCAATATGCGAGTGCGTCGGCCCAATACAAGCCGGTGGCCGGCAACGCGTTTCGCTCTACAAAATCTTTTGGTAGCCATTCCGGGGTTAGCGGCTTGATTTTGGGATGATCGCTGAGCCATGGATCCAGTTCGCCCCAGCTGACTTCGTGCTGTTGGACCTCGTAGCCATCGGGTGGCGCCGTCACACGGCGCCGTGCATGGAACCCCGGCTGGACGGTCAATCTGCCGATGCCAAGAATGATGCGGGCCGCATCGACCGGTTGCGTGATTTTGATCCAACGATTAACACCCGGTTTTTGTGCAGCTTTAGACGGATCCCCGGGTTTGCCGACATTCGCAGCCCAAGGCTTCTTGATCCACGCCACGCCAAAGAGCAGGATTACCGCCAACATGGCCGCCACGATCCAGATTAGATTCCGACTCTTCCGGTTATTTACAGCGGATAGTGACTCAGGAAGTTGGGCCGTTGCAGGTTTCTTCGAATACACCATGTCAATGCCGGTGTAGCGCAGCCCCGAGGGAGTGCGCGGCCCGGGCGTAGCAATTTCGCCGCCTGGGTGGCGGACGGCCGCCTGCTGCAATTGTGATAGGGCCAGGGTGGCGGTGAGCGGCGCGGTGTCCGCGGTGCCCGCCGTTTTGAGCGCCTCGCAGACCTGCTCGAGTTCGAGCAGCATCACGCCCATGTCGGGATAGCGCTCCTCGGGGTTCTTGGCCAGCGCCTTGAGGATGATGCGCGAGAGTTCTGGCGGGATGTCGGCGTTGAATACCTCCGGCGCAGGTGGCCGTTCGTACACATGCTTGCTCGCCACCTGGAAGGCGTCCCCTTCCGTGAAAGGCTCGCGCCCGCAGGCCAGCCGGTAAACCAGCACGCCGTAAGAATAAAGGTCACTGCGCGCGTCTAGCGGCGTGCCCCGGCACTGTTCGGGCGACATGTAACGCGGCGTTCCCATGATGATGCCGGTGCGGGTCTTGGAGGTAGCGTCTGCGAACTTGGCGAGACCGAAATCCATCAGCTTCACCTCGCCGCTTTCGCTGATCATCACATTCTGCGGCTTGATGTCGCGGTGCAGGATGTTGTGCGCGTGCGCCGCGGCGATGCCCCGTCCGGCCTTGAGCGCGGTATCCACCGCCTGGAAAAGGTTGATCTCACTGACCTTGAATAATTTGTCGAGCGACACCCCGTTGACATACTCGAGCACGAGGTAGAAAGCCCCGCCCTCAGGAAAGAAATCGATCACATTGACAATATTCGGGTGGCTGATCTTGCCCAGCGCTCGCGCCTCGTCCTTCAGCCGCTGGGTGGAGTCTTCATTCTCGAAATTCCCGCTACTGATCATCTTGATCGCAGCCATCCGCCCGGTAAATTCATGCTCACCGAGATAAACCGCGCCCATCCCGCCCTCGCCCAGCTTCTTAGAGATCAGATACTGGCCGATCTTTGATCTCGGCGAAGACATGCCGGGATTATAGCGATTGTAGAGCAGACATCAAGAATCGAGTGCTCGAAGCAGTCCCGCCGTCCGTAATAGCTAAATCTGTGGCGTGATCGATCACTGATACCGTTATTGCCTGAATTTTATCTCGATGCTTGCGTAGCCAAAGCATCGCTTCAGAGATTTTGTAAATGATGCTCACCCCCACACATTCGCGCCGATTTCCGAGACCGGCCAGTCGTGTTTCAGCACCCGGTCAATCGCAGCTGCCGGGGTCAGCTCGGGTAATTGCGCGGCGAGTCCAGGCGCGAGGAGCAGCGCGCCGAAGCCGGGATCGCTGAGAGGGCCGCGCGGGCGACGGCTGAAGCGGGCCTTCATCCGGGTGAAGAAGCCGGCCGGCCAGTTCGCCCCCAGCGGCAACGAAGCGCGCCGCATCATTCAGCAAGGCGGGGTGGAGATTGACGGGATGAAGACGGAGGACCCGGCGCAAACCATCAAGCTGGCACCCGGAACAGCGCTGCTGTTCAAAGTGGGGAAACGGAAATATTTAAAAATCATGCCCGCTGACTGAACCGTTCATGGAAATCCACTGCTCGAAACTTATCGAATTCCCGATAGTGTTGTTTTTCAA
>JAYVQF010000033.1:0-11648 GCA_043777195.1 Thermoanaerobaculia bacterium | reverse complement strand
CATGCTTGATCTTGTGCTTGATCTGCTCGATCGCCAGGGTGTAGCCGCCCGCCTCGCCCGGCACCCGTGCGAAGGCGCAGAAGGTGCAGCCGGCGGTGCAGACATTGGTCTGGTTGATGTAGCGGTTGATGATGAAATAGGCGCGATTGCCGTTAAGCTGCTCGCGCTTCCAATTGGCGAGAATTCCCAAGGCTGTCAGGTCGCGGGTGGCATACAGCCGGCGGCCGTCCTCCATGCTGATGCGCTCGCCGCTGAAGACTTTCCCGGCAATGGCCGAGAGGTCGGAGGCTTGCAAATATTTTTGTTGAAAGGCGGGCAAAGTCATGGGCGTATAACTCGCAGGTCGAAGGGGTATTTTAGCGAAGGTTCCAGCTCTACGCATGAACCGTCCGCCGCCCGACTTGCGGAATTCGGGCAATCCGCTAGAATAACCCCGCAATGATCATCCAGTGCGACAGTTGCCGGAAAAAGTACAACTACCCGGAAGATAAATTCGGGGATGCGGACATCAAACGCATCAAGTGCCCGGGCTGCCAGGCGATCTTTGAAATTCGCAACCCCAACCGCCGCGCGGCGGAGACCGGGAAAATAGAACGGCGCATTCTGCAGGATTCCGGCAAGCGTTTGCCCGATATGCTCATGCTTCCAGAAGGCAGCCGCTGCTCCATCGCGCTCATCAAGGGCAAGGAAGAGGGCAAGGTTTACCGGATTGACAAACCCCGGCTGGTCATTGGCCGCGCGGTGGGCGACATCCTCGTGGATGATCCCGAGCTGAGCCGCCAGCACGCCGCCGTCGAATTCTATGGGGAACGGGTCATTCTCCGCGATCTCGGTTCCACCAACGGCACCTTCTCGGGCGATAAAAAAGTGGAAGACTATGTGGAGCTCAGCAACCAGTCGGAATTCCGAGTGGGGAATACCACGCTGATGCTGATCGTGAATTACGCAACTTGAAGATAGGGCTCAGGGCTTAGGGTTTCTTGACGCGCTCAGTGAGTTGAACTCAGGGTGCCTCACGATAATATTCTCCAACAATTTTCGGCGCAAATTCCCGACCCTGACCCCTAAGCCCTAAGCCCTTGTCACCGCGAAAGCCGGGCAATGTCCTAATTCAACCTTCAAATTCTGTCATCCCACCATGCCACCTCCCAGAATCGTCTGCGCCATGTCCGGCGGCGTTGATTCCTCCGTCGCCGCTTTTCTCCTGCGCGAAGCCGGCTATGAAGTCATCGGCCTCACGATGCAGCTCTACGACGAGGGCAAGCGCCAGGGTTCGCCCTTCCGCTGCTGCACACCCGAGGATTATGCCGATGCCAAGCGGGTCTGCGCCGATTTGGGCGTCAAACATTACCTCATCGATCTGGAAAAGCCCTTCGAAGAAACCGTCCGCCGGCCATTCCAGGAAAGCTATTTGCGCGGCGAAACCCCGGTGCCCTGCATTCACTGCAACAAGCAGCTGAAGTTCGACGCCCTGGTGAAATTTGCCAGACAACTCGGCGCGGAAAAGGTCGCCACCGGCCACTACGCGCGCATCGCAAATGTGAACGGCCGGCGTGCCTTGCAGCGCGGCGTCGATGCGCGCAAGGATCAATCCTATTTTTTGTTCAACCTCGATCAGGAACAGCTCGCCGCTGCGGAATTTCCCCTCGGCGCGCTCACCAAGCCCGAAGTTCGCGATATCGCCCGCAAGCTGGGGATGGAAACCGCCGAGAAGCCGGAGAGCCAGGACATCTGCTTTGTGCCGCCCACCGGCGGTTACGCGCAGGTGGTGGCGGAAATCGCCCCCGCGAATTGCGGCGGCGATATCGTGGATCGCGCTGGCGCGGTACTGGGGAAGCATGACGGTTATTACCGCTACACCGTGGGCCAGCGGCGCGGGCTGGCGCTGGCGCCCAATGAATCGTCCGCCAAGCCCAAATATGTCCTGCAGGTGATCCCGCAGAGCCAGACCGTGGTGGTGGGCGACGCGGAAGAACTGCTCGCCCCGGGCCTCATCGCCGATGGCATTAATTGGGTCGCGCGCGCGCCCTCGAACGAGCCCTTTCCGGCGGCTGCGCACATCCGCTACGGCCGCGAAGGCTATGCCGCCACGGTTATCCCGTCAGGCGACACCTTCACGGTGCGTTTCGACCGGCCCGCGCCCGCCATTTCGCCGGGACAGGCGCTGGTGCTCTATGACGGCGACACCGTCCTCGCGGGCGGCTGGATCAGAGAAGCGCTGCCGACTTGAGGTAGGATTTCCCCTATATCGTCTATAGTGCAATTGATTCGCGGATTAGCCCGGCTCTTTCCGCGGCTGGTAAAATTTGCGCCGTGAAAAATAGAGCCGGCGGACTCGCCCTCATTTCGGTGCTGATCGTCGTCGCCATCATCGCCATTCTCAAAACCACGGGCGGCGAGGGCGGTAAATCGACCGACCAGCAGGTGATTTCCGCGGGCCATCGCGCGGTCGCCAGCCTGATTCCCTCCTGCCCGGAAGCCGAAGGCAGTTGCCGCGGCGCTCAGTGGGCCGATCTCACCGCGTATGCCTTGCGCAAAGCCGGCCTGCAGCCGGGCGCCTGCATGATCTGCCACGAAGCGGACGGCTGGCGCACGGCGGTTCTGCACGGCGCACCGCAGGACTATGAATTCCGTCAGAACATCGCGACCGGAACCGTGGAGCAGGTTCGCGCTCCCGCGCCGGGCGGCGAACCAGGCGACGCGCCGGGCCGCATCAATCTTCCCCCGCCGGCGCCTGCAATCCCCGGTGGCGAATGAGCAAAAGCCGGATTCTCATCATTGACGACAGCGCCGAAGTTCGCCGTTCCATCGAAGCGGCGCTCAAGGCGCATGATCCACAGATCGAGGTTATTTCCGCGGCCGACGGCATGGCGGGCTTCAAGGCGCTGATGGAAGGGGGCGTGGATCTGGTGCTGTGCGATCTGGTCATGCCCGGACTCGACGGCCTGAAATTTCTCGACTTGAAACGCAGCCGCGGTGAATTCCAGCAGATCCCGGTGCTGCTGCTCACCGCGATGGGCGAAGTCGGGGACAAAGTCGCCGGTCTTGAACGGGGCGCGCAGGATTATCTGGTCAAACCGTTTGACCCGCGGGAACTCATTGCGCGGGTGAACGCCCATGTCGAACTCAAAAAGATCCGCGACAAGCTGGAAGAGGCCAACGCCCTGCTCAAGCGCCTCTCCACGACCGACGACCTGACCGGCCTTTACAATCGCCGGTATTTTTTCGAGGCGCTCGATCGTGAAATGGATCGCGCCGGCCGCGATCGTAAATCCTTCGCGCTGATCGCCTGCGATCTCGACCGCTTCAAGTCGGTCAACGACACCTTCGGCCATGCGGAAGGGGATCGGGTTTTGAAAGGCACCGGCGAACTGATGCTCCGCCACACCCGCCGCTACGACACCGCTGCACGCCTGGGCGGCGAGGAATTCGCGCTGCTTCTGCCCGGCACTTCCCTAGTGGACGCGGCGGCGCTCGCCGAACGGCTGCGCGCGACGATGGAATCGGAACTGCGGGCGGGCGACCGGCGAGCCATCACCCTCTCGGCCGGCCTCGCGATCTGGCGCGGCGGTGAGGAAACCGGTGCCGAACTGCTCAAGCGGGCGGACGAGGCGCTTTATAAAGCCAAGGCCGAAGGCAGAAACCGGGTGGAAATTGCGACCTAAGCGATGTATAACCCGCTGCGTTGCTGCAATAGGGACAAGCCTCATTCTTCCGCGTGATTCGTAAACGCAGACGCCAGTCGATGCAAGCGGCGTGTCAGGCCCGACGGGCGCGCCGCTTGCTTCAATTTCAGGGCTCAATTATGCGTGCGAAGGAAATATAACCCCGGGCTGCGGCGTTTTGTTGATCGTGAACGCCATCTCTTCCCATTCCCCCTGCCACACCGGTGCGCTTCATGTCTGAGCTGATCCCCATCCTGCCGCTGCCGGGCGTCGTGCTTTTTCCCGGCGCTGAGATTCCGCTGCATATTTTTGAGCAGCGGTACCGGGAAATGATCCGCCATGCGCTGGAGATGAAGCTTCCGATCGGCATGGTGCTCCTCAAACCCGGCTTTCAGGAAAATTATGAAGGAATTCCGGCGATCCATCAGGTGGGGTGCATCGGTGAAATCACCTCCTGTGAACTGCTCTCTGAGGGCCGTTACAACATGCTCCTCAAGGGCCGGAACAGGTTCGTGATTGTGAAGGAAGATCACAGCCGAAAATTTCGCCAGGCCGAGTTTCGCCTGCTTCCCGATATGGAGCCTGATCCGCTGCTCTACGCCCTGGAGCCGCCGCTCAAACGGGAATTACTGGGCGCTTTTCTGGCCCTGGGCGCGGCGGTCACGGGTGATCTTCCCGTTGCACCGCCCGTCACCCCCGAAGTGGCGCTGGGCGATCTGGCCAATCTTCTCGCCTTCGCCTTTCCCGGGCCGGCGCAGCGGCGGCAGGCGCTCCTGGAAATGAACAATCCCTATGACCGCGCTCTCGCCCTGCGCGAATCCCTGCAGGAAATGGCCGACACCATCCGAAAAGAGAAAGGCATGCCCGCGGCCAAACCCCCAGATCCGTCAGAGATGAACTGAGAGAATTAACCCTAAATACGCGAAACACGCGAAAATAAGAATGAAGCCCGAGTGGTCATGAATTTCTAATTTAGCGTATTTCGCGGTTTTCTCAGTCTTGTTCCGGAAATAGGTTTAATCACGCCACTTCATAGCGCCACAAAGTCCAGCAATTCATCCTTGCGCGCCCGGGCATCAGCGCGGCCGAGGGCGAGGAGTTCCCGGCAATAATGTTTGTCGAAGCAGATGTAGCTGAGGAAATCGGAGCTGCCCGGCTTGTCGGCGCCGATGCCCTTCAGCAGGTAGCGGATCTGGGTCGGGAAATTGACCAAATGCGGCCGGCTCAGCGAGCCGAGATCTTCGGTCGGCGCGAGCACCATGGCTTTGACGGTTTTTAAACTGGAATCAGCCGCGCGAATTTCGGCCGGGATTTTTTCGATGGTTTTGTTGATACGGATGAGTCGTTCGTAGTCGCCATCGAGCGCGTCCATAAAGATGGAATTGAGCAGGCCGCCGGCAATCGCACCGATGCTGGGACGCGGCGCCTCGACGACCAGGGAATTCAGGAAATATTCTGGCGGCTGGAGTTTGCGCACGCTGATGGCCAGCACTGAATCGGCGCCCAGGTGGATGGCGGGACTGAAGGGCGCCGACATGCGGATCGAGCCATCGCCGTAATAGCCGTTGCCCACTTTCACCGGCGGGAAAATCATGGGGATGGCGGCCGAGGCCATGATGTGTTCCATCGCCAGTTGCACCGGAATGCCCAGCCGCCGGCCCCGCGCCCAGGGCTGCACCTCATGATTCGCCTCGACGAAGGCCACCGCCGCGCCGCTGGCGTAATGGGTCGCAAGCAGCGCCAGACTCTCGACGCGCCCCGCGGCCAATTCACGGCGGAGACCGGGGAAATCAATGATGCCCTCCAGCAGCGTGCGCAGTGGTTTGGGGTTGAGCAGTCCCGAAAACGGATCGTAGCCGAGTTGGCCGCCGAAGGTGAGGTTGCGCAGCCAGCGCAGCGCGGTCTTGGTGACGCGGAAAAAATCGGTCTGGAAGACCTGCTCCAGCGTGATCTCCGCCCACAGCGCTTCCAGCTTGCGCGTCGCCGCGGCGAAATCATCGGCGCGCGTCGCCAGGGTCATCAGGTTCAGCCCGCCCGCGGACATCCCGGTGAGAATGGGAAACGGCAGCGGCCGCGGCGCGCTGCCGAGCATGTCCGACAATTCCGCAAGGACGCCGGCTTGATAAGCCCCGCGGGCGCCGCCTCCCGTCAATAACAATGCACGCTTCATGGAGGGGGATTATAAAGAGAAGGGAAGTTTTCGCCAGTTCAAACCAGCTGCCGATTCAAGGCGATGGCGCGCCGGCTGATCTGGTCAATCAGCCCGCTGAAGATCAGGGCGTGCACCGGGTAGATGATATGCCAGTAAAGCCAGCCCGGCAAACCCTTCGGCGCGAAGAAGGCGCTTTGCGTGAGCTGGGTTTGCCCTTCACCCCAGGGCGTCGCCTCGAATTGCAACCAAGCTTTGCCGGGAACTTTCATCTCCGCGCGCAGCCGCAGCAGCCGATCCGGCTCGACCGCCTCCACCCGCCAGAAGTCGAGGGCATCGCCGGGGCGCAGCGTTTCGGCATCGCGCCGTCCGCGCCGCATGCCCACGCCGCCGGCAAGCCGGTCCATCAGCCCACGGACATGCCATGCCCAGTTCATGTAAAGCCAGCCGCGCCGGCCGCCCAATCCCGTGAAGATTTTGAAGACTTCAGCGGGCGCAGCAGCGACCATGCGCTGGCGCCGCTCGATGATCATGCCCTCTTGCGTCGTCAACACCACGGGTGGGGTATCTCTTTGCGTGGTGCTCAGCGCATCACTCCAGCTGGTTTCGCAGTTGCTGGCCTGCAGGCGAGCCAGAGCCCGCTCGACGGCAGTGCGATACCCAGCCGGTCTGATGCCGGGGAATAATTGCAGGGCGATGGGATCATGAACGATATTTTCGTTGCGCAATCCCTCGATCAGGGGGCGGGCGATGACCGAAGGAATGGGCGTGACCAGATCGACCCAGTAGGACGACAAGCGCGGCGTCAGCACCGGAACCGGCACCATCCAGCGTCGCAACCCGCGCACTTCGGCATAGATCGTCATCATCTGCCCATAGGTGACCACTTCCTCGCCGCCGATCTCGATGATTCGTCCGCTGCTTTCCGGGACCGCGAGGGCCGCCGTCAGATATTCGAGCACTTCGCGAATGCCGATGGGCTGGGTCCGGGTATACACCCAGCGGGGGCAGATCATCAGCGGGACTCGCTCCGTCAGGTACCGGATCATCTCGAAGGAAAGGCTGCCCGAGCCGACGATGACCCCGGCGCGAAATTCGGTGACCGGCACGCCCGCCGCGCGCAGTGCATCCCCTGACTCCTGCCGCGAGCGCAGATGTTCCGAGAGCCCGGGCGCCGCTTCGGCCAACCCGCCCAGAAAAATGATGCGCGCAACCCCTGCGGCCCGAGCGGCCGCACCAAAATTGCCGGCGGCGCGCAAGTCACGCTGGTGAAAATCGGCGCCGCCTGCAAGGCTGTGCACTAGATAGTAGGCCGCACTCACCCCCTGCATGGCCGGCACGAGACTGTCCGGCTGCAACACATCGCCCGCCACGATCTCGACGGCATCATGCCAGGGCCGCCCCTGTAGCCGGCTGGGATCGCGCACCAGGCAGCGGACGCGATAACCCTGCTGCAACAGGCTCGGCAACATCCGGCCGCCGATGTAGCCGGTGGCGCCGGTGACGAGAATGAGTTTTGGGTCGGGCTTTTCCATGGCGGGGCTCAGAAGCGGCGCGAATCATAGGCCCAGTGAAGCAGAGTCTGGCGCTGTTTTTTGCGGCAGTTGAGATCTCCCGGCGCGCAGTTTTTCACGATCTGGACGGCATGGCGCCGCACCGCTCGCCAGCGCCCGATCTGCCGCTCATCATCCGCGCCGCGCCGGCCCATGTAATACCTGCAATACCACTGAAACCAGCCGCGCGGATCGTCCGGGTCAATCCATCCCTTGGCCCGCCATATCGCCAGCGATTGCGATGCATTGACGCCGAAACAATTCAGTGCGGGGTCGTGGCGATCGGCGCACAACCTGGCGCGGGTAAACCAATCCGGGGGAAATTCTGCGCGGCAATCCGTCATGTACCTGCCACCAAAGACGCCCAGATGAAGCAGCTCTTTGGGGGTCAGATCAGGCGTAAACGCAGGGTGAAAATTCCGCCCCGCAGGCTCGGAACGCAGATAGGCATAGCCGGTCTGCATCCGATCGTTCACGACAATGCGTTTTTTAATCATGGAATTCATGGGGGTCAGTAGCGGTCTTGAAAAATGCGCGCTTCATGGAGGGGGATTATAAAGAGAAGGGAAGTGCAGCTTTGGTTATCTACTTCGTTTGCGTCACCGTGGCCGTCATCGTCACCGTGCCCCGTCACCGAAAAAGGCCCGAGGATCCGATCCGCATCCTTCGCGCCATGCAGACATGGCACGAAGGATGCTTGGGAACTTCAATCTTTTTTCGGGGACGGAGAAGGGGCACGGTGAGGGTGACGGTGAGGGTGACGGTAACGGGGTGAGAGCAGGTATCGTGCGTTGTCCTTTTACGGCGCTGGAATTTTTTGCCCCCTCATCAGTGAGGCTGGACGCGAGAGCGTCCAGTCACCACTGGCGACTGCCCGCTCTCGCGGGCAGCCTTCAAAGGAACATCCGAATGACTCAAACCCGCCAGCCCAACCCCGAAACCTCAAACCCAGAACCGTTCCTTCCTTGCGAACGCTTGGATGTTTACCGGCTCTCCCTTGAGTTCAGGCAATCCCTCGCAATTCTCGACACGGTTCGTCATATCTCCTCCCAACGCGACCCACTCTATCGCGCCAGCGACAGCATCGTGTTGAATATCGCAGAAGGCGCAGGCCGAATGGCCAGAGCCGATAAGCGCCGTCACTACAGCTACGCGCTGGGCAGCGCGATGGAATGCGGCGCAGCATTGGCGCTCCTCCACGCGCGCGGCGCTCTACGCGATATCGCCTACCGCTTGTGGCCTATGGCCACGAACGGCGAATGATCATCATCCGCATCGTGCAGATGCTATCCCGTCTTTGCGGCCCACCCCGGTGAGGGGTGTCAAGTTCATAACCTCGCCCCCTTCAGGGGGAGAGGCCGACGCGAAGCGCGGGTGAGGGGGTCTTCGTCTTTTGATATGCTATTACCGACCCTTGATAAGCGTCCATGAACAGAACTGGATATACACAACAAGAGCTTATTTCCGGCGCCAATAATACCCATGCAGTGGTATGACGGTAACGGTGACGCAGACGGGTTCAGTCAATACCGCCAAGCCAATTCAGCACTCATACTGCCTTAAACTGGAGTTCATGCAGCCTGCTGTATAGTCCATCACGCGCAAGCAGTTCCGCATGCGTTCCGCTTTCCGCAAGACGGCCGCCGTGCATGACGAGGATGCGGTCGCTGTGTTCGATGGTGGAGAGGCGGTGGGCGATGACGAGCGCACTGCGGCCTTTCGTGAGGTGATTGACCGCGATTTGCAGCGCCGCTTCGGTGGTGGAATCCACTGCGGCGGTGGCTTCGTCCATGAGTAACACCGCGGGCTTTTGCGCCAGCGCGCGGGCGGCGGCGACCAGTTGTTTTTCGCCGGCGCTGAGGCCGCGGCCGCCTTCACCCACGGGCGTTTGCGCGCCGCCAGGCAGACGGGCAAGAAGTTCATCCACCGCCGGATCATTCTTGCCGGGCCGGTCGCCGCCGCCGAGGAAGGCGACATTGTCGGCGACCACGCCTTCGATGAGAAAGACATCCTGGAGCACCAGCGCCATGCTGCGGCGCAGGTGGCGTTTGTTCCAGCGCTTGATGTCGATGCCGTCGAGGAGAATCCGTCCGCGCTGCGGATCGTAATACCGCAGCAGCAGCGCGATGAGCGTGGTCTTGCCGCTGCCGGTGTGTCCCACCAGCGCCGCTGATTCGCCGGCCGCAATCTTGAAAGAGACATCCTGCAAGACCCATTCGCCGCCAGCGCGTTCTGACGCGCGGACAAAGTCCTCTTGGGGGACATCCTTGCGGTAAGAGAACCAGACGCCCTCGAATTCGATGTCCCCCTTGACCGGCGCCGCGTGGCCGCCGCCCACATCCTCTTCGTATTCATCAAGCAGGCCGAAAACCCGTTCGGCGGCGGTAGCGCCCGACTGCAGGATGTTGTATTTCTCGGCGAGATCGCGCAGCGGCTCGAACAGGAGGTCGAGATACAACAGCAGCGCCATCATCATGCCGAGGGTGATCGCCCCGGAAAAAATTCCCGGCGCGGCGCGCCAGAGCAGCAGCGCGATCAAGCCGCTGCCCACCAGTTCCACCGCCGGGCGGAAGACCGCGAAGACCGTCATCAAGCGAACGCCCGCGCGGTAATTCTCGCGGTTGTAATTCATGAAGCGGCCCGTGAAAAACCCTTCCGCGCGAAATGCCTGAATCACTTTCATACCGGTGAGCGATTCCTGGATGAAGCCGTTGAGACGCGCCTGAATCGCCCGCTGCCGGCGATAGGCGCCGCGCGCGAAGTGGCGGAAGCCGAGGCCCAGCGCGAGCAGCAGCGGCATGCCGGCAGTCAGCACCAGCGCCAGCTTCCAGGAGAGGAAAGCCACCACTGCGAAAGAGCCACCGATCAGCACCAAATCTTTCAAGACGAAGACCACCGCCTGGGTGAAGACTTCGGCCAGCGCCTCGATGTCGCCACTCACGCGCGTCAGCAGGCGGCCGACGGCGGTGCGGTCGTGAAAGGCGGCGGGCAACCGCAGCAGATGTTCATACAATTCGCGCCGCAATTTCGCCATCACCCGCTGCGCGATCACCGAGAGCCACCAGGTGAGCAGGAAAGTTCCGCACAGTGAAGTCAGCAGCACCAGTGCATATTTAATCGCGGCGCGGCGCAGTGGTGGCAGGTCGTCGCGGTGAAGGATGAGTCGCTGCCGCAGCGAGAGTTCCGGCTCGCGCGCGGCGGGCACTGCCCAGACTTCGGGACGGAAGCGGTCGGCGGATATTATTTTTTCGCGCAGCGTCGGCGGGAATTCCGCCAATGACTCAGCGGGGAGGGGCGCATAGTAGCGGGCGCCGAAGGCGCTGCCGGGCAGTTTCTGTCGGCGGAATTCGCCCAGACGGGGAATCTCCACGAAAATGCGATTACCGCCCACTGCGATGCCGCCTGCGGCTTCCGCCGCGGAAAAATCAGATTCGGTGGGCGCCGCCAGGATCGTCCAGTCGGCCATCAAGTGGCGATCTACTGCGCGGCGGAGAATCAACGGCAGGGAAATATCGCAGCCCGCCAGCGCCACCGCGAGCAGAGACGCCCAGAAAATCTGGTGGTGGTATTCCGCCGCCGCGGCCCACAAGCGGCTGAGCGGGCGGATCGACCGGCGCTTCTCCGCGCCCTCTTCCTGGTAAGAATCGTCCATGGAGTTATTGCGGTCGGAGGCGGCTATACAACCGTGACGCCAGTGGGCGGGTCGCTGATTTTTGAAATTGTTGGACTGAAATCCAGGGGCGCCTGGATAAGGTGCAGCAACCCGGCGGCGGCGAGAAACCAAGTGGTGTGTCTCGGCATGCTATTCGACTGATGTAAAACAAAGCCGATGAGCGCCACGCTTTCATCGAGCGCGAGGCCGATGAGCAGGAGGATGAATTTCCGGCCCGGCGCCTCCTGCCGCGAGCGCATTCCGCGGATGGCCAGCGCGAAAAGGCCGTTGACCGCCGCGATCAGGATGAACGGCTGCACCGGCAAGGCACCGGGCTGGGCAGATCCGGGCGCGAATTTCCAGCCGACGAAGTACAGCATGCCGAGCGAAATGCAGAAGGCGCACCACAACAACCAGCCGGTTCGCTGTCTTGCGGCGGCGCTGGGGTCGGGTTGTGCGATGCCGCCGACCGGAGGTACATCGCCACGAGTGGAGCCACGAGATTGCATGTTGAATCCTTTTTTAAACCTTAGTGGAGTGAGGGTGAAGAACGAAATCGCAGCGATGAAGCAATGTTGATGGATGGTGTAGGGGCGGAGCTAAGCTCCGCCCGATGGCTCCCGGGATCC
>JAYVQF010000032.1:0-2978 GCA_043777195.1 Thermoanaerobaculia bacterium | reverse complement strand
CGGGGCCATAGACATCGAACTTCTCGAAGATCTCTTTTTCCAGCATGAACTGGTTGATGCGCGACAGCGCGACATCCCTTTCGCGCGACCCGCTGGTTCCCGCCGGCACCGCCAGCGCCATGGCGCCCAGCTCAGTGCGGTAACGGTCGAGCACCCGCCCGATCTCCGCCTCCGAAAGCTGCCGGTTATAAAGCCAAAACCAGAACCCGGCAATGCCGCAGCCCAGCGCGATAAATATCGAGAGCGTGATCCAGAATCGAGACGAGAGGCGCATCCCGGGATTTTAGGCGGTGGTGACTTGTGGTGCTCGCGCCAAGCCCCTGCGGCGGGGCTCCCGCCCCGTCCCGCAACCCGTAGCTTGCGAACCCTGATATTTATGTCTCAGCAAGTGGATTTCAATTCAATGGTTCTGCGCATTGGCTAGATCGGCGGCTGAAAGATTTAAAGTCCACCGAAAATATCCCGTGAATTCGGGCCGGGGGTCTGCGCGAAGTGCACGATGTGAAATTCTCTGTGCCGATCCCATATTTCCCATGCAGAGTTGGTAGCGCACCTTCCACGCTGCCAGTTCATCCGTGGCCGCCGAAGCACACGAAGATCGCTCCAAATCTACGATGTGAGCGTAATCATACTTGCACCAATCCGCACTGGCGAATCGAACAGAATAATACAGTCGCTCTTTGTCATCACGAGATTGAATCACTGCCGAGAAACTCTTGCGATACTCCGTTGCCATAAACTTGCAGTAATAGCCCGAACGGGGATGTTTCTTGATAATCGCGGAATATGAATTGTAATCAATGGCAGGCCATGGCGCCCCCTGGTCATCCACCTTCATCAATTTGTCCCACAGACCAGACTCTATGAGGACGGCGCGATCCTCATCGCTGGGCTCCGCTATTGTGATGGCGATGCGATTCGATGCGAGTGGAATTCTGAAGGGTGTTCCGTTTGTTCTAACCAAAATCACGGTTCTTTCGATCCAGCAGGACCAAGCCCCCGCTGGCAGGGGCAGCGTTGGATCGGGAACCACATCATTATCAAGGGATGTGTTCCATGTCTGAAAAAAACCCAACGGCAGGCGAAGTCGCGCAGGATACTTACGCTTTATACTAGGAAGTACCCAGCGGATTTTACGGGTAGACGATTCGCAGTGATAACTCGTAGCAAACGGCCACTTTGTCGAATACCATTCACGCCGGTAGCCGGAACCCGGATCGAAGGCCATGCTGATCGTAATGTGCGTGGCTTCTGCAACCAATGTCGCCGGTTCTCGAACCGCGAGGGTAATGGCTTGTACGCGGCGAATTGCAGAAGGACCCTGAACGCCGCTTGCGCTGATCGCCGGCGGCGCGACATCCCTTTCGCGCGACCCGCTGGTCCCCGCCGGCACCGCCAGCGCCATGGCCCCCAACTCACTGCGGTAACGGTCCAGCACCCGCCCGATCTCCGCCTCGGAAAGCTGCCGGTTATAAAGCCAAAACCAGAACCCCGCGATGCCGCAGCCCAGCGCGATAAATATCGAGAGCGTGATCCAGAATCGAGACGAGAGGCGCACGATGGGATTTTAGGCCGGGCGGGGAGTGGTGAAGGGATGGAGCCGAGATGCCGGTTGGCAACGATAGATCTTTGCCGATTACCTTGATGGTTGGAGGCCCCTCACCCGCATCGCGTTGCTCCGCGACCCCCGCAAGCAGGGCGAGGTCGAAGGTTCATCACCGCCACGCGAAATTGGTGGCGAGGCTGGGAGCGCTCTGACCTCGCCCCGCTTGCGGGGAGAGCGGCCGCAGCCGCGCGGGTGAGGAGATATCGTGTATCGATGAAAACATCAATGAATCATGTAAACATAAATAGAAAAATAATTTCGCAAGCTCATCGTTTGGCTTTGATTTTGCATTTTGCAATGGCTTTGCGGATGGCTCGCCGTTCAACTTTTTCCCAGCTTCCCTGATCGGGATCATTCAATAGTTTGCGCAGAATGGGCAAGAAGCGGGGATCGCCCGATTCCTCCGCCGCCTCAAGATACAGGCTGCTCAGGTTTGTAGAAGTCAGGTTTTTTACGATGAAGGGAATAGCACGAGAATCTTTACGTCGAGCCAGGCCCACCGCAGCTTCGGCACTGGTATCGCAATCGGAATCATTCAGTCGCGCCGCGAGCGCATCCCGTATATCCCGGGTGTTCGTGTCGATCTGACTGCCGAGTGCGAAAGTGGCCCAATCCCTGATGCTTTTGTTGCGATCCCGGCTTAATTCGATTTCGGCGGCAATGGCGCGTGGGTCAATCAGGGTTATCAAACCGAAAACCACCCCTTCACGAACGGCGGCCGACTTGTGCTTTCGCAGCATCAGCAGCGCCGGAATCGCCTTGGGGTTCGGGTTGTGGCTGAACGCGACGCCCAATGCACTCAGCACTCCCGAGTTCGTTTCTCGCCTCAGCATGCCCAGCCAGAGGTCGGCGGATTTCCTGCGCAGGCGTCTCTTCGGAATTCCCAATTGCGCCAGGATGTCAACGCCTCGTTTGCGCTTCGCCGGGTTTCGATCCGCGCACCAAGCTGCCGCTTTTTCATGGATCGCCTGGGTGCCGCGAAAATGCAGAACGCAGACGGCATCCCAGGTGCCGTGATCGTCGTCATCGCCTAGGGAGCGCGCGAACAACTCATCATCCGACCTCGAGTCGGTTCGCCAATCAGCGGTCTTATCTTCCTGCCTGGAAGGAGGCTTCGCATTTTTCTTTTGTCGCATGGCTGTCACCAGCTCAATCATGACACGAATTGATCGAAAAGGCATATCCCCTTAGCTCAAGTTACTACGACCTGTTGTATGGAAGGACTCAGTGACCCGCCCACCAGTCTCCGATAGGTAACAGGCTCGATCGAAACAGCCTGTTGGCTGAGTCGATAAAAGAGCAGCCCGCGAGAGCGGGACAACCGCCGGTTGAAGCGGAAGGTGAACTCGTCAAGATAGTAAGGCAAGTGCTC
>JAYVQF010000031.1:0-2982 GCA_043777195.1 Thermoanaerobaculia bacterium | reverse complement strand
TCAGCAGTTTGTGCGGCAAGTTGCGCGTCCGTCCGGTCGCCAGCGTGATGCGGCCACTGCGGCTGATCGCGTCGCGGGCATTGACCACCAGATTCATGATGACCTGCTCCATCTGGCCGGGATCGGCGAGGGCGAATACCGGCGCCGCAGCGGGCGCCAGCGCGAGTTCGATCTCCTCGCCGATGAGACGGCGCAGCATCCCCTCCATGCCGCGCACCGAATCATTGAGATCGATGGTTTGCGGCGCGATCACCTGGCGGCGGGAGAAGGCAAGCAACTGGCGGGTGAGCGAGGCGGCGCGTTCGCCCGCGGTCCTGATTTCTTCAAGCGGCAGGCGATCGGGATCGGCTTCGCTACGACCGGCGAGCAGCAGTTCGGCGTAGCCGTTGATGACGGTGAGGATGTTGTTGAAGTCGTGCGCGATGCCGCCGGCCAGCCGGCCGATCACCTCCATCTTCTGCGCCTGGCGCGTGCGCTCCTCCAGCTGCTGCCGCTCGCTGATGTTGCGAATGATGACCAGCACTCCGGCATGGCCCTGAAACGCGGTGGGGACGCTGCTGATCTCCACGCTCACCCGGCTGCCATCGAGCCGCCGCAAATACTGATGGTGCGGGGCGAGCTCCTGCTGCTCGCCCCGCTGGCTTCTGAGGCCCAGCCGCATCTGCTTGCGCTCATCGGCACAAACGAAATCCAGCAGCGGACGGCCAAGCAGATCATCGTGCGGGCCGACGCCCAGCAGGCGGCGCAGCGACGCGTTGAGATAACGAATCCGCCCCTCTGACTGGATGAGGATGGGATCGGGGGCGATATTCATCAACTGCACGGTTACCGCGTCATTTTCGCGCAAGGCGCGCTCCGCCCGCCGCCGGGCGGCAAGGGTTTCGCTTTCGCGCAGTGCGGAATGAACGGCGGGGGGCAGGCGGTAGAGCCGGTTCTTGAGGATGTAGTGATTGGCGCCGCTGCGGGCCGCCTCGGTGGCGAGCTCTTCGCCGATGGTGCCGGTGACAAAGATGAAGGGGAGATCGGGGTGTGATTCGCGGGTCAGGGCGAGGGCCTGCATGCCGTTGATGTCCGGCAGGTTGTAGTCGGATAGAATCAGATCGAACGAACCCGTCGCCAGAGCCGACCGATAGCCCGCTTCGTCGTTGACCAGCGTGATGTCAACGGCCCGGTCGCCGCCCTCCAGAGCGTCGCGCACCAGGAGTGCGTCGTTCGGGTCATCCTCCAGATGGAGGATTTTCAAGGGCGGCGATGCGGGATAGGGTCGTGCCGGGTCGTTCACTCAGCGGGTTTCCGGCTTCGCAGCGGCGGCACATTTTGTACCGCCCAGAAGATGCCGAGTTCGCGAATGGCGCTGGTGAACTGTTCGAAATCCACCGGTTTCACCACATAAGCGTTGGTGCCATTTTCATAGGCGCGCGCCACATCCTGCTCTTCCCGCGATGAGGTGAGAATCACAACGGGCAGTTGGCGCATCGCCGGGTCGGCGCGCAGGGTGGACAGCACCTGCGCGCCGTCAATCTTCGGCAATTTGAGATCGAGCACCACCACGACGGGCAGGCCGCCCGCACGCCCGGCATATTCACCGCGGGCGTAGAGGTAGTCCAGGGCCATGGCCCCGTCGTGGACGACGAACACCTCATTGGTGAGGTGGATTTCCTTGAACGCCGCCAGAGTCAGTTCGACATCCTGCGGGCTGTCTTCCACCAGCAGAATGCGTTTCGAATCATGCGACATGGGAGACTCCTTCCTCTTCGGGGGTTGACGCCACTTCAGGGGTGGACGCGGCCGGCAACCGGATGAAAAATGTGGCGCCTTCATTCACGGCCGCCGTCGCGTGAATGGTTCCGCCCAACCGGGTGATGATGCGGCGCACCGTGGCCAGTCCGACCCCGGTGCCTTCGAATTTCTCGCGCGAATGCAGCCGCTGGAACACCTTGAAAAGGTTGTCGGCATATTTTTCGTCAAACCCCGCACCGTTGTCGCGCACCACGAAGCCGGCCAGCCCGTTGCCGCGCGGCAGCGCGCTGATTTCGATGCGCGCGGAATCGCGGCCGGCGGTGAACTTCACCGCGTTGCCCATGAGATTCCGCACCACCTGCACCAGCAGCGCGGGGTCGCCAAGGACTGCGGGCAGATCGCCGATGCGCCAGTCGATGGCGCGACCGCCCGCAGCTTCATCCTGTTCGACGCGCACCTGTTCCATCAGGGGGCGCAGCTCCACGCGGGAGAGCTGCAATTCCACCCGGCCAAGCCGGGCGAAGCCGAGCAGGTCGTCAATAAGCCGGCCCATCTCTTGCGCTGACTGGGCGATCACCCGCTGATAATGCGCGGCCTTGTCATTCAGTTCGCCCACGGTTTCCCGTTGCAACAGATTGATGAAGCCGTGGATGTGGCGCAGCGGCGCGCGCAGATCGTGCGACACGGAATAACTGAAGGCTTCAAGCTCGTGATTGGCTGCGGCCAGTTCCTGATTTCGCGCCATCATGGCCACATTGAGCGCCTGGATTTCCGCCTCGGCCTTTTTGTGCGCGTCGATGTCGGTGGAAGTGCCAAACCATTTGATGATCCGGCCTTCGCCATCGCACAGGGGCGTCGTGCGATGGAGATGCCAGTAGTAGCGGCCGTCGCGGTCATCGCGCAGCCGGCTTTCAAGCTCGAAGAGGGTGCCGTCACGCACCGCTGCATGCCACGCCGTCAGGGTGAGGTCGAGATCATCGGGATGGATGGCCTTGCCCCAGCGCCATTCATACAGCTCTTCCGGCGTGAGGCCGAGAAATTCCTCTCCCCGCCTGTTTATGTAATCGATCCGGCCTTCCGCATTGGCGGTATAAACAATTTGCGGCGTGGCGTCGGCGAGCTGGCGGAAGCTGGCCTCGCTCTTGGCCAGCACCAGCTCGGCGCGCCGCCTTTCCCGCAAATCGCGGAATACGCGCCAGCCGGCGAACGCCACCAAACTTATGCCCAGTACGATGCTGGCCA
>JAYVQF010000030.1:0-2988 GCA_043777195.1 Thermoanaerobaculia bacterium | reverse complement strand
GTGAAGCCGGACAGGTTGGGCTGGCTATAGGTGACCGGCGCCCAGGATGCGGTTTTGCTCACGGTATTGATCACGCCCGTGAAAAGGAAGTAACGGCTCTGCAACGCGGAGAAGGCGCGGAAAAAAGCCCGTTTACTGCCCGCATAATTGGGATCGAAGGCGATGTTGTCCGCGAACACAAAAGTGAATCCGTCGGCTGAGGCCACTCCGCTGTTGAGCTGCGTCCATGTGGCGTCGAAATCGTCACTGTACCAGACGCCGCTGTGGTCGGCCGTGACGATGAGCGTGTAGCTGGCGGCGCCGGAACGATTCGGATCGCTGAGCGGCCGACCGTCGAAATCGGGCGCGAAGGCGATGCGCGTGACGGCATCGGTGTATTGCCGGCCGCCCGCGCTAAGGCTGTGCAGGCGCAGCTTCATGGGCTTCCAGAAATAACCGTGATCCTTCGAAACATAAAGCAGACGGCCGTTGGTGCCGATAACCACGCCGTCGCCTGCGAAATTCGGGGAGAACGCGAGGTTGTTCAGCTTGCCGCCGCTCAGACCGCGGCGGATCCAGTAGGGCGGTACGGAGGGCGCGCTGATGGTGATCGAAAACGCCCTTGAAACCAGTCCCGAGTAAGTGACGGTGAAATTGTAGGTGCCGAGGGTGGTTGGCGTGCCTCCGCCGATTTCACCCGCAGGGGTCATGATTAAACCCGGCGGCAGGGCACCCGCGGTAATGGTCCAGCTGTTGCTGGTGCCGCCGGTGCCGATGAGCACCTGCCAGCCGTAATCAAATCCCCGCCAGCCGTCTGCCAGCCGCGTCGTGAGAATTCGCGGGGTACGGTTGATCTGAATGCTCAGGTTCTTGGTATCTGCGAAGCCGGAGGAATCAGTCACCATCGCGGTGAAGGGCGCCGGCCCATCCGCCGCACCGGTTGTGCCGCTGATGACGCCGGTCGCGGCGGCGCAGGACAGGCCGGCGGGCAGCCCGCTGCACGACCAGCTATAGGGCGTTTTTCCGCCCGTCGCCGCAAGTGTCGCAGAGTACGGAGTCACTGCGCTGTTGTAATCGGGGAGACTGGTGGTGGTCACGCGAAGCAAGGGGGTGACCGTCAGTGTCTCCACCTGGGTTCCGATCAACCCGATCGCATCCATCACCTGCATCGTGAAGCTGTAAATCCCCGCGCTCGCGGGGGTGCCGCTGATGGCGCCGCTGGCGGCATTAAGCGTAAGGCCGGGCGGCAGGCCGCCCACGGTCACGCTCCAGCTGTATGCGCCGTAACCGCCGGTGGCGGTGTGGGTGAAGCCGGGATACACCCGGCTGACCACGCCGTCTGGCAGAATGGCGGAAGAAGTAATGGCTGGCGGGTTGAAGGTGTTGAAGTATGAGTGTATGGCCCACCCCGTGCTGGTGCCATAGCCAGGCGTGGGTGAAAATCCTGTTTCCACCGCATAGCCCGCAAAAGTCCCGAAAGAGATTTTTTCCGGGCTGTTGTATAGTTCGGCGTCCGCCCAACTGCCATTCAGGTAGAGCATGAAGGCGTATTGGCCGGGATCCAGTCGCAAGGGCGTCGAAAGAACCCCTGAACGGACGAAAGTCTGACCGACTTCCGTGACCGTAACATTCTGGCTGTAATAGACGCTCGCAGCGCCCTGTTTTTTCACCACGATCAGGCCGGAGAGCGGCCCGGTGGTTGGCGCCGCCTGGAAAATCATTTCAGAAAGACCCACTTGCCGGGTGACATCGAGCACCGGCCCGGCGCCAAATGCGCTGCCGCCGCCATAGTTGAAATACCCCGAAACCTGCCGGCTGCTGCCGATTTCATCCTGCACGCGCGCCGAACCTCGCGCGCTCGGGCCGATGGTGCCCCAGTTGTATAAGCCCCCCTGCTGGAACCAGCCGGCGTTGGAATTGGTGACGAGGTCGCTGTCGCGGATGACATCGGGGGTGCCGCCCGAGACCGGAATCATGGCGCCGTCCCAGGGCACATCCGCGGGAATATGGCTGTCCTGATGGTGCACATCGCCGAACACGATGTAATCCCGCCCGCGGCCGTTGCTGTCGCGCAGGGCCGCTTCGCCGCCGGTGGATGGAGCCCCATCCCAATTCATGGCAAAACCGAGATTGCGGCGGAGAAAGGTTTCAGGCGAGAAATAGGTGGTGCCTTCCGCCAGCCAGACCACTTCGCCTGTGTTAAGCGGATTGTTGGGGAATGTATAGGTCCCGTCGAGGGTGCCGTAAGTTCCCTTGTTATCATACAATTTCAGCGTCCAGCCCTGCAGGTTCACCGGCGGGCCGTAATTGGCGATGGAGATCCAGTCGAATCCCGGATAGGACAAAAAGTGGTTGATGAAAACATCGCTGCGCCGCCGGGTTCCGGCCTGTCCCGGCCAGAGCGCGGGGGGATTGGCCACATTATTGGATGCGGCCGCGCTGAGCACCCAGTCGGCGGCATTGTCGGTGTCGTTATCCCGCACCCGGGCCATATCGAAATTGTCAATGATCGCGGACGGCACGCAGGCGGAACTCAACCATACCGAACCGCTGGGGGGGACGCCATTGCAGAGTGAATCGGCAACGCTGGTATCAGCCCGTTTGAGAAATATCTTCAGGCCGGGATCGCGCCAGTTGTAAGTGAAGCCGTTGGTGTAAAGCGTGGTCGCGGTATTCGCGCCTGAGGCAGTGACGATCTGCACCCGGCTATGGCGTGCCAGGGTAAAGCCATTGGGGATGGTGTATGAGCCGGTAAAGCCATAGGCGTTGACCGATGACAAAATCCAACCGCTCAGATCGGTGGCTTCGCCGTAATTGTAGAGATCAATCACATAACGGAACGACGGCGTGCGCACGGCGATGTCATTGATTACCACCTGGTTGGGGACATAGGCGGTGTAATAAACAAAGAGTGTCGAGGTGTTCGTGGTGAACAAGTCGTAATTGCCCGCTGTCGCCGAAGTCCCCCACAATCCGACCGCGAACTGGTTGGGAGAGCGCAGCCGGTTG
>JAYVQF010000029.1:0-3005 GCA_043777195.1 Thermoanaerobaculia bacterium | reverse complement strand
GGAAAGCGAATTGATTTCCGGCAGAAACACAAAGCTGATGAAGGTCATGGCGCCTCTACAGTCAATCCATTAAATTTAATTTCTCAATGCGGCATTTTCGCACGCCCTCCGGCCGCCATCTTCAACTCCCAGGAGTCCGCCATGTATGAAATCCGAGACACCATGAAGCAGGATCATGAACGCCTGAATGCGCTGCAGATCCGATACTTTGGCCTGCGCGAGAGCGAGCCGGCCGCCGCGCGCGAACTGTGGCAGGATTTCGAGGAGGGCCTCCGCCATCATCTGGACATGGAAGAGGAATTGCTGTTTCCCGTCTTCGAGAAGCGGACGCGCATGGCCGAACACGGCCCGACCGTGGTGATGCGCCAGCAGCACGGCGAGATCCGCGGGCTGCTGGCGGCGCGGTCGCTGCTGCGCGGAGAGAACCGCGACTGCGGCGATATCGAGGACTCGCTGTTTCTGCTGCTGCGCTCGCATGACGCGATGGAGGAATTCATTTTCGCCCCCTGGTTCGATGAAATTCTTAGCGAGGGGGAGCGGATGGTATTGCAAGAACACATCCGGGTCTTCGATCTGCCGCGGGCCGAATCGTATGGGCATGGTTGAATGAATAATCAGACCGCTTCCCCCAGCAGGACGCTGATCACCCGGCGCGCGCTGTAGCCCTGAGTTTCCGGAATCATGAAGCGGGTGACGCCGGCAGCGGCGTCGCCCAGGGTGACCAGCGGCAGTTCAGGCACGCCGCCGCGCCGCTGGCCGAGGCCGGTGTTGGCGAGCAGCGCATTGCACAAACATTTGCGCCCGGCGGTTTCTTCCCGATTGCCTCCTTTTCCAATGTATGCGGCGATCGGCTCTGCGGGGCAGCGGTAATCAATGGAGCCATTAGCGGACAGGTAGGGCTGTGCCAGACCGCCCACATCGCAGACGCGCGGGCGGGACCGAAACACCGCATCTTCCGAGAGCGTGCCGGAAAGATGCGCCACTTTAAAGGGAAAGCCGGTCGGCGAGGCGGCGGGATCGGTGCGGATATCCAGCACCCCGGCGGCTGCCCGCTCGATCAGGCGAGACTTCAGCTCGTCATCCAGTCCCGCTTCGCGGCAGAGAGCGAAGGCGCTGCCGGCCTGAATGCCTGCGGCGCCCGCAGCCAGCGCCGCCTTCAAACCTTCTGGCGTGCCGTACGAACCCGCCAGCCAGAAGGGCACGCCCAGAGCGCGCACGATGTCGAGATCCACCTCGTCTTTCGCCCCATAAACCGGCTCGCCCCGTTCGTTTCGCGCGGCCGCGTCGCGAGGCGGCGCATTGTGGCCGCCGGCGGTGGATGTCTCGATGACCAGCCCGTTCACCGCGTGCGCCCCGAGTTTCACCAGCATGCGCGCGAGTGTGGTGGAGGAAACAATCGCCAGAAATTGCGGGCGGGTCAGCTTCACCGACGCACAGTCGAACTGCTTCGGATCGAAGCGGGTGCGGGTCTCCTCCCCTGCCACCGCGCCGTGCACCGCCACACGCAGACTCGCCGGTTCGTGCAGCGCGAGGCGATCCAGCGCCGCCGGGATTTCCCGGGGAATGCCGGCGCCCATGAGCACGAAATTCACGCCGGCCAGCATCGCGCCATAGACGCTGGGAAGCGTCACCATCTGCAGCTTCTCAAGGTAGTTGATGCCGACCGGGCCGCCGTGCCCTTCGCGCGCGAGCCAGACTTCCGCGAAATTCGCGGCCATGAAAAGCTCCTGATGGTCGCGATCCATGTCGATGTGCGGCGCGCTCGGCAGTGAAAAAGGGGCGCCGGGCGCGATGCCGCCGGGCCGAAAGTGTCGATCCATAACCCGGGCCGCGAGCGCGGCATCCGGAAAACGGGCGAGCGCGCGTCGGTAATGGCCGCCGGGGTCGCCCAGCTGCAGCATGCGCGACACCACCGCATCCAGGGCGACGCCGGAGACGACGCCGAGCTGGCCGGCGGATGAAACCGCGCGCGCCAGCTGCCAGCGGGAAATGCCGATGCCCATGCCGCCCTGGATGATCTGGGGCAACGGGACGGCCGGTTGTGGAAGGGAAATGGGGAGCATGAAAAACTCTTTGCACTGATCGTGAAGCGGGCGACTCCCGGGGGACGCTCACTTAAAGAGAGTACGCCGCGATTGTCGCTCACTCCCCGTCGCACGACTCTGACTGCCGTCAGTGAAATGAGCGCGCCCGCGTTACCCGGCACGGGTCAGAATAAACTGACCCCCGTCATGTACTGGTGGCAAAGTTGCGCGTATAATCAAATGAATGCGCCACCCGGGATATGGTCTTGAAATCACCCGGTCAGGCCGACCCGGAGCGAGACCCGGCGAATGAATTCAGAAAAGCTCCGTGCCGGTCTGTGGGGTTCGGCAGCGACGGCGTTGCTTGCGGTGCTGATCGCCGTGGGGTCTCGGCGGCTGGCGCATTTCGACGCGGCGCTGGTCTGTTACACCTTCGCCGTTTTGTTCGCGCTGTTCGGCATTGTTTACCGCTATGCGATGTGGCTGCAACGACCACCCACCGCGATGCTGTGGCGGCGGAGTTGGGGGATGATGGCGCAGCCCCGCAATTGGACCCGCGCCGCGCGTCATCTGCTGCGCCGAGTGCCCTCGGAATTCGTCCTCAATCGCTTCATCTTCCGGCGCAATTGGCGGCGCGGCGCGGCTCACCTGCTGCTGATGTGGGGCTGCCTGCTCGCCTTTGCCATCACCTTTCCCCTGATCTTCGGCTGGATCCATTTCGACACCCTGCCGGATGATTTCACGCGCTACCGCATTTTTCTGTTCGGTTTTCCCACCCAAGTTTTTTCCATTGAATCCAGTTTGGGATTCATTATTTTTCACGGGCTGGTCTGGGCGTCGTTCCTGGTGATTGCCGGGGTGATGATCGCGATGCGGCGTCGGCTGATCGATCACGGCGCCGCAGCGGTGCAACTGTTCAGCGAAGATTTCATGCCGCTCATCCTGCTCTTCGCAATCAGCGTCACCGGGTTGATGCTCACC
>JAYVQF010000028.1:0-3011 GCA_043777195.1 Thermoanaerobaculia bacterium | reverse complement strand
CCGCAGCGCTTTCCCCGGGCGACGCCGGTTTCAATTCCAGCAGAATTTCCTCGTCGTCCGGGCTGGCCCCGTCCCCGGGAAACTCGCGCCGCCAGATGGAAAGCACCCGGCTGCGGCCGTCGGCGAAGAGCGTGACTTTGCGGCCGGCCTTCTCGCCGGGCGGAATCAATTCGATTTCCAGCGGCGCTGCGGGCGAGGCCGGTTTCGCCTTCACGATGCGATAATCGAGGCTGATGATTCGGGTGGCCGGGCCTTTGCCGCTGACAAAGGTGGCGCTCAGCGCCTGCGGTTCGCCGGGCAGGAGAAAAAAAATCCGGTTGCTCAATCCCTTCAGCGGCTGCGCGCCCACCCGCAGGCTGACCCGCGCGGACACGCCCGTACCGCCGCTGCCTGCGGGAACCGGCGGCGGCCCGGGCGGATGGCGCGGTGCGTCCATCGTCTTGGGCGGCACGGGCGCTCGCGATAATTTCGCGGTGGCCGGCCGAACCTTACGATGGCGCGGCGCCGCGACTTGGGGCAACGGCAAAAGGGCGATCAGCAAGAGCAGAACGGGCGGGCGCATCGAGCAAATGATAGCAGTACCTTGGCCAGCATCGTCGCGGCCAGCCCCGGCCGCAATTGCTAAAATTCCCCCATGGCCCGAGACGACGCGCAATTTGAATCAGAAATCCTGGCGATCGAAAAACAGATCGAGGTGCTGGCGATTGGCGGCGACCCCGCGAAAAAGGCGGAGCTCGCCCGTCTGGCCGCCCAGCGCGACAAGCTGCGTCGCGAAATTTTCTCCTCGCTCAACCCCTGGCAAAAGGCCCTGGTGGCGCGCCACCCGCAGCGCCCCTACACCCTCGACTATGTCCAGCACCTCTTCACCGATTTCACCGAACTGCACGGCGACCGCCGCTTCGGCGACGATCCCGCCATCGTCGGCGGCTTCGCCTTCTTCCGCGGCCTGCCGGTGGTGGTGATCGGTCATCAAAAGGGGCGCGACACCAAGGAAAAAATTCTCCGCAACTTCGGTATGCCCCGCCCCGAGGGTTACCGCAAGGCGCTGAGGCTCTTCAAGCTCGCGGAAAAATTCAAGAAGCCGGTGCTCTGCTTCATCGACACCCCCGGCGCCTACCCCGGCATCGGCGCCGAGGAGCGCGGACAGGCGGAAGCTATCGCCCTCAACCTGCGTGAGATGGCGCGTCTGAAAGTGCCCATCCTCGTCACCATCACGGGAGAGGGCGGATCCGGCGGCGCGCTCGCACTCGGAGTGGGCGACTTCGTCAACATGCTCGAATTCTCCGTCTATTCCGTGATCTCCCCCGAAGGCTGCGCGGCGATTCTCTGGAAGGATCAGACCAAGGTGAAAGAGGCGGCCACCGCGATGAAAATCACCGCCCCCGACCTCAAAGCATTGAACATCATCGACGAAATCGTGGAAGAACCCTTAGGCGGCGCCCACACCAACCCGCAAGAAGCCGCCCAGCGCCTCGGCGATCTCCTCTGGAAACAGTGGGAAGCCATCAAAAACCTCCCCGCCGACCAGCTCGTCGAGCGGCGCTACCAGAAATTCCGGGCGATGGGATTCTTCGAAGCGGCGTGAGGATTTAGGGGAAGATTGCATGGCCACAGTGAACAAGAAGCGTGGGATTAGTATCGCTTACATTTTCGCCTCGTTACTCATCGCCTCCCAAACTTTTTCACAAGTCGGTGCGTCAATCGGGGTCGCATTTGCCAGTGCGATGTTGTCGCAACAAGCGCAATTCAAATTCTTTTATAGAGCACCACCGGAAGAGGAACTGTTGGGGCTTTCGCGGTTGAGCGGTACTGGAGTTCGACTGGATAGCCGTCGACTCGTGGACGGCGCCGCTCTCGTTCGGGTATTGATTCCCGAAACACAGCTCGTCTATCGTTTGCCGTAGGGAGCCGAGCCAGTTTATGCTGACGGAATGTACGGACTGCTGGTTGCCCTCGGGGGCAATTTTGTTTTCAGGTCAAGCGTGACAGGAAAATATATAAGCCTTGCTGACCTGCACCAACCGCTGACTGCCGGCATACACACGAAAGATCTCGTTCTTCAATCTTGCGTGGAAATGCATTGCAAGGGTTGGCGTATCAGCCCTGAGGGCCGCGCCTCAGCACTGCCTGATTCTGCAACTCCTGAGAATGATGAGGGGGCGCTTACAAAACCGGCGACTTCACCACATTTTCACTTTGAAAATTCTTCCTCCGAGCACGAATTCCGCTTGCTTGACGACGAAAAAAAGCGGATCAAGCTGCTGGTATCTGCAAGAGACGGGAAACGCATTCTGACATGGGCTGAATGTGTGAATGATTTTGCTTGGGTGGTGACCGCCGACGGCGACGCGCCGGCTGCCGGGAAAGAGGAACGGCGGAGGGTTATTTGGTTCTATGATGGACGGGGCCACAAACTCTTGAAAAACACAATATCGAAAACCGCGCCTACCGAAAACTTCGTCATTCCCTACGATCTGGGGGATCATGAAACCTGTGGTGCTGTTGTAATTTCAGAACGCAACCTTGTTTACTGGTGGACACGCAAAGCCGCTGACCTCTATGAACCCAGAGAAATGCAGATTGAACTTAAAAAGCTTGAAGAGGCTTCAACAATACCTTGATATTGCCTGACCCCACTTCATTAAAAGGGCCGCATCACAGGGGCGGCCCGCAGAGGCAGGACAGCATTTGTTCGTAAACGGGAAATTTATTCCCCCAACCTCGCCTTCATCGCCTCCGCCTGCGCCGCCGCCCCCCCTGCAAGTGCGAGCCTCAAAGCTGCCGGCCCTTCCCTTTTCAGCGCCTCCGCATCAAACGAAACCTGCCCCTGCATCCGCTGAAAAAAGCGGACTGAGAGCCCCGAGGCATACCGCGCCGTCCCGCCCGTGGGCAGCACCGCCGCGAGACCGGAAGCCGCGAGCGCGAGGGGCGGCGGGCTGGTCTGGCCGCACAGGATGAGCCCGGCGCGGCGCAGATGGGGGAGCCAGGTCTGTGGTTCGCGCACCGCAAGC
>JAYVQF010000027.1:0-11856 GCA_043777195.1 Thermoanaerobaculia bacterium | reverse complement strand
CGGCTGGGAGAAATCACTTTCGTGACCCGGCGCATCGCCGCCTGGCTGCGCGACATTGATTTCGTGCCGGCGGACAATTGGCGCAGCGCCCGCGGCTTACTGCGCCTGCTCATTCGCGCTCGTCCGCAAGTTTGGGAACTTTCTTTGCTGCTCGGCGTGGTGCATCAGGCGCGATGGCGGGCCGGCACCAGGCCCAAGCCAAGATTGAAAAAATAAAATTCTAGAGGCGGATCGGAAAACCGCGAAATACGCGAACCACACTAAAGTCAGATCGGACTTCTGATTTTCGCGTATTTTGCGCTTTTAGCGGTTTGCATTTTTCTTATTCTGTGAAATAAATCCGCTTCGTTTTGGCGGGGATGAATTCGCCGATCTTTACAGCGGCGAGGGCGCCATTTTCCTGCAATGATTTTTGCAGCGCGGGGGCGGCCTCGGGCGCGACCGCGAAGAGGAGGCCGCCGGAGGTTTGCGGGTCGAGGGTGATTTCGCGCTGCGGCACGGAGATCGTTCCGTAGTCGAGAACCGCTTCGAAGGCCTTGAGATTGCGGCCGGCGCCGCCGGTGTGAAAACTGCCGGTGAGGCGCTTCATGAGCGGCAGGGCGGCGAAATACTCTTTCAGTCCGTCCAGCAGCGGCAGCGCGGCCAGCGAAATCTCCAGCGAAACCGCGCTTGATTTTCCATCCGCCGCGCCACACATCTCGCTGGCGTGGCCGGAGAGGCCGAAGCCGGTGACATCGGTGCAGGCATGGATGTCGTCGCCGAGCGTGCGGCCCGCCTTCGCGGCGGCGGCGTTGAGCGCCGACATGGATTGGATGGCTGCGGCGGCAAGCGCGGGCGGGCAATTGCCATTTTTCATGAGGCCCGAGGCGATGCCGGTGCCCAGCGGTTTGGTGAGGATCAGCGCATCGCCCGCCTGCGCCCCGATGTTGCGCCAGAATTTCCCCGGCGGGATGCGGCCGGTGACGCACAGCCCGCAGAGCGGCTCAGCGCCGTCGATGGAATGACCGCCGGCGACGGGAATGCCAGCCTCGCGCGTGGCGTCGGCGCTGCCGCGCATGACTTCGCCCAGAACCTCGAGCGGCAATTTGTCCACCGGCCAGGCGATGAGGCTGAGCGCCCACAGCGGTTCGCCGCCCATGGCGTAGATATCGGAAAGGGCGTTGGCGGCGGCGATGCGGCCGAATTGGAAGGCGTCATCCACCACCGGGGTGAAAAAATCGGTGGTCTGCGCCAGCCGTTCGCCCGAGGGCAGCTCGTAAACGCATGCGTCGTCCGAGGTCTCGTAGCCCACCAGCAAAGCGGGCGTCGAAACCTTCGGCAGAGTGGCCAACAAGCGATGCAGGTCCGACGGACCCAGCTTGCAGCCTCACCCACCGCCGTGGGTGTAGCGCGTCAGTTTGTAAGAACTCACCCGGTAATTGTAAGGGGCGAAACCGGTGGCCGTGACCGGTGGCCATAAGATTTAGGGGCGCCGCCTTTCCACAGGCCGCCGGGATCCTATCGAAAAATAAGGCATCGAAAAATGCGGCGCAAGCCCCGGGCGATGGGAAAAGTCCTACCCAGTCGCGGGCCAAAACCCCACCCAATGTTTGGAAGGATTGTCCATAATCTCCGCATCTAATCTCGAGGTATTCTTACCATGCGCATTACAAAATCCGTCGTGCTTTATTCCACCGCCGTCTCCGCCCTGCTCGTCGCCCTGGCCTGCGCGGTCAACCCCGTCACCGGGAAGAAACAGATGACCCTGATCAGCGAGGCGCAGGAAATTCAGATCGGCGAAGAAGGCGCCAAGCAGGTGGCCGCGCAATTCGTGCGGCAGCCGGACGAGCCGCTGCAGACCTATATCAACGGGGTCGGGCAGAAGGTGGCCAAAGTTTCGCATCGGCCGAATTTGAAATATCACTACACGGTTCTCGATACCGGGGTGGTCAACGCCTTCGCGCTGCCGGGCGGCTACATCTACATCAACCGCGGCATGCTTGAAATGATGAATTCCGAGGAAGAACTGGCGGGCGTGCTGGGACACGAAACAGGTCATGTCGCCGCGCGCCACTCGGTGCAGCAGATCAGCCAGTCTCAGTTCTACGGGGTGCTGGGCACGCTCGCGACGGTGGCTGCGGGGCCGCGCGCGGGAGGGCAGGTGCAGCAGCTGGCGCAGCTCGGCATTCAGGTCGCCCTTCGGGGGCATTCGCGCAAAGATGAGTATCAGGCTGACGAACTGGGCGTGGTGTACGCCGATCGTGCCATTTATAACCCCGATGGGTCGCGGCGGATGCTCTCCATGCTTGAGAGGCTTTATCCCGCACAGCCGGCCGCCATGGCGAGACTCTTCCAAACCCATCCGCCCGCCGCAGAACGCGTGGCGCGGGTCAGCGGGCAGCTGCAAAAACTGCCGCCCGCCGACCTCAAGCGCCCCTTCCATCGTAATTCGTATCTCCGGCAACTCGACGGATTGGTCTATGGCCCCTCCTTGCAGGCCGGTTTGATCCGCAGCGGCCGTTATTACAACGCCAACTGGGAAGTCCAGATGCGGGCGCCGGAGAATTGGAACAGTGATACGGAAGCAGAAGGCGCGCTGCTCAAACTCGATTCAAAGAATGAACAGCATCCCGCCGCGGTGCAATTGGTGGGACAAGCGGGCGAAAAGGCGGATGACGAGACCCTCGGCGCTTTCTTCCAGCGCATCGGCGCGCAGAACCCGGAAGTTCACGCCGTCACGCTGGCCGGCCTGAGCGGGCGGGTGGCTGATTTCACCATCCCGCGCGAAAATGCCGCGCCCCTGCTATTCCGCGGCTGGTTCCTCCAGCGCAATAGTGACATGCTGATGTTGCTCGCATATAGTTCGGATGCCGAAGGGTTGCGCAATGCGATCGCGATCGCGGGGGATATGCAGCGCCTGAGCCCGGCGGAAATCTCGAACATCGTGGTGGATCGGCTACGCGTGAAAACCGCCGCAAAAGCGACCACGCCCGAAGCGCTCGCGAAGCTGACGCTGTCAGCCGAGGGCGACATTGGCATCGAGGCGATGCGTTTGCTCAATGGCTGGAGCGCCGGTGAAGCGATCCCCGGCGGCACGCTCTACAAAATGCCGCCCCCGTCGATGATTGAGCGTCTGCGCAAATCGCACAACAATCCGCCCGCGAAGCCCGAACCCTCCAACCAAATCTCCAACGATACTTCCGGCGAGTGAGTGACCGGCGGGTTGAAACGCGGCGCCGGGGTGAGGCCTTCGGCGCCGCGTGTTTTTGACGAATCAATGAAATCGGCCAGCTGCGATAATTCGCGCCATGAATTTTCGCCGCCCGTCCGTGCTTTGCCTTTTCGCGCTATTGACCCTCCTTCCGGTCTTGTATGCGGGCGAACCCCCCTCCGACATTCCCGAACCGGGCTCGCGTGAGGCGATCGCCGCCGCCACCACCGAGGCGCGTTTTCTGTCCCCCTGGGTGGAGAGCGTCCCCGACTCGGCCACCGTGCCCTCACCGACGAAATATCTCGGCCACATCGCCGGCGCGCCGGGAGAACTGACCGGCACGGCGAAAATCTATGGCTATTACCGGGCGCTGGCGGCGGCCTCTCCGCGAGTGAAAGTGGAAGTCATCGGCCACAGTGAAGAGGGGCGCGAGATTATTCTGGTGATCGTGGGCGAAGCGGACAGCCTCGCGCATCTCGATGACGCCCGTGCCGCGATGGCCGCACTCGCCGATCCCCGCCGCACGGATGCGGCGGCGATGGAACAGCTCATCCATGCCCGCCAGCCTTTCTATCTCTTGCATGGCGGCCTGCATTCGGGTGAAAGCGGCAGTCCGGAAATGCTGATGGAGCTGGCCTACCGGCTCGCGGTTTCCGAGGCGCCGCTCATCCGCCAGATTCGCGCCAATCTCACCGTGCTCATCAATCCCGTCGCTGAACCGGACGGCCGTGACCGCATGGTGGACTGGTTCTATCTGCACCTGAAGGGAAAAACCGATTACGAGAACCTGCCCCCGCTTTCGCCGCCCTTTTGGGGCAAGTATGTGGCGCACGACAACAATCGCGATGGCATCCAGCGTCGCCTCGCGCTGACCCGCGCCACCCAGGATGCCTTTCTCAAATGGCATCCAATCATCGTGCACGATCTGCATGAATCCCTGCCACTACTCTCCATCTGGACCGGCACCGGCCCCTACGACCCCAACCTCGATCCCATCACCACCACCGAATGGCACGCGCTTTCTTTTCATCAGGTGACGGCGCTGACCGGCATGGGCATGCCCGGGGTCTGGACCTGGGGTTTCGGCGAGGGCTGGGCGCATATTTACGCGGACTCCGTGGCGATCAACCACAATGCCATCGGCTTCGGCTATGAAACTTTCGGCAACGGCACCGCCGAGACGGTGGAGCGCTTCATCGATGCCGATCAGCAGCGGTTCACCGGAAAACCGGTGACGGAAGCCGACTGGTACCGCGTCTCGCCGCCGCCGGCGAAAAAATTCATGTGGTCCCTGCGTGACAACACCAACTACATGGAGACCGGGGTGTTGTCCGCGCTTGAATACGCGGCGCAGAACGGCCCGGAGATGCTGCGCAATTTCTGGCGGCGCGGGCGCAATGCCGTACACAAGGGCGAATCCGAAAAGCCCTACGCGATCGCCATTCCGGAAAAACAGGACGATCCAAGGCGGCTCGCCGATCTCATCAATCTCCTGCGCGCGCACGGCATCGAAGTGTCGCGCGCCGGCGCCGACTTCAAAGTGAAGGAAGGGGCCTATCCGGCCGGGACTTTTCTCGTGAAGCTCGACCAGCCCTACCGCGGCTATGCCCTCGATCTGCTCACCCCGCAGAATTATCCCGCCGAAACCGCGCCCTACGATCCCTATGACGATGTGGGTTGGTCGCTGCCGGAAACCTTCGGGGTCTCGACCAAGACGGTGGACGATGCTGCGATTAAATCCCTCACGGCGACCCCAGTCACAGAGTCCGTGTCCTATCCGGGTTCCGTCAAGGGCGACGGCGCGGTCTATCTCCTGCGCGACAGCGGCCAGGAGGCGCTGCTGCTGGCGCGCGTCCGGCTGGCGGCTTTCTCCGTTGACGCGGCGGAGACCGTCTTCAGCGCCGACGGAATGGAGTATCCCGCCGGGTCGTGGATTATTCCGGCACAAAATGGCCTCAAGCAAGCGCTTGAATCGGTGGCAAGAGAAGCGGGCCTCGAATTCGTCGCCACCCGCAAGGCCCCGGAAGTGAAACGCCATCCGCTTGATTTGCCGCGCATCGCGGTTTTGCAGACCTGGTCGGACACCCAGGCCGCCGGCTGGGTGCGCATGACCTTTGACGAGGAAAAAATCCCCTACACCATCCTGATGGACGGCGAAATCCGGCGCGGCCAGCTGCGCAAAAAGTACGATCTCATTCTTTATCCCGACACCTACGACGGCCTCAAAGACATCGTCGGCGGCATTGACACGAAATTCTCACCGCTGCCCTATGAGAAATCGGCGAAGTTCCCGTCATTGGGATCGCCCGCATCATCACCGGACATCACGGGCGGATTGACTTGGGTCGGCGTGGGCAACCTTGAGGCTTTCGTGCGCGAGGGCGGCGTGCTGATCACGCTCGGCGGCGCGACGGCGCTGGCGCTCGACGGCGGCATCGCCCGCGACATCCGCCATGCGCGGGTGAAAAATGTCTCGACTCCCGGCAGCGTGCTGCGCGCGCGGTTCCGCCGCGCCGATCATCCCCTGGCCTACGGCTACCATGAGACCATTGCCGCCTTCCGCGAGGATCGCACGGTTTACGAGACGCGCCGCAGTGAACGCGGTCGCGTGGTGCTGCAATGGGGCGCAACCCTGCCCAAAGCGGACGACGCGCCGGACGAAGACGAGAGCAAGGATGAAAAAGAAGAAAAACCGGATGCGCTGGTGATGAGCGGCGGCATCAAGGGCGCCTCCGAACTCGAGGGCAAGCCCGCCCTCTTCGACATTCCCACCGGCAAGGGGCGGGTGCTTGCCTTCGACTTCGATCCCATTCACCGCACCCTCATGCGCGCCAATTTCCGCCTGGTGTGGAACGCCATCCTCAACTGGAACGACCTGCCGCCCACGCCGAAATCCTGAGGAAGTTCAGATAACCGCCAAGACGCCAAGGCGCCAAGAAGAAAATCTTCTTTTCAGTTCTTGGCGCCTTGGTGTCTTGGCGGTTGATCTCTCTGACCGGCGGAACTTTTTCCACATGCTTTCGTAAACTCCGGTTGCCGCTGCGAATGGCTGACCCGTTCCGAGAATCCCGCAAGCGGCTAAACCGGAGGCTGTCATGACTGATCCGATGCGCTGTTCCCACTGCGTGAACGAAGTGCCCCCGGGTTGCGCGCTCTGCCCTTCCTGCACCGCCCCCCTTTTCCCTTCGCGCTCCGGCGACGCGGGCGCCGCGCCGATCGATCCGATTGTGATCGAGGAGAGCCCCGCCGCTGCGGCAATTCCCGGTGCAGCGGCGGCCTGCGGAATTTGCGGCGCAGCCTACGGTTCTGAAGTTCGCTTCTGTCCGGCGGACGGCGCGGCGGTGGGCGGTGGCGCCAGAGCCGCACCGGGCTCACGCATCGGGCGCAGGATGAACGCCATGGCCGTCAACATGGAGCGCGGGGTGGACAACATCAAGGGAAACTTCGAACGATTGCTGCAGAATGGTTACACCGTCACGGTCGGTCGCTATTTTTCCGGAGCCTGGCGGCTATTCAAGCAATACCCGCAAGGATTCCTGCTCTATGGCCTGCTGCTGCTCGGCCTGCACCTGGTATCAGCCGGGGCTTTTGTGCTTTGCATCTACCCCTTGATAGCCGGAATTTCCCTCGTCGCACATCGGCTGGAAAAACGGGAGACGCCGGAATTCAGCCACTTCTTCGGCGGCTTGAACCATTTTTTGCCGCTCTTCATGGGCAGCCTGATCGCCTGGATTTTCATCACGCTGGGTCTTTTCACCTGCGGCATTCTGAGCGTTTACCTGATTGTGGGTTACCACTTCATCGCCGAGCTGACCCTCTTCCGCGGTCTGGATTTCGGCCCCGCCCTGGAGGCCAGCCGCCAGATGGTGCAAAAACAGTGGTTCGAGATTTTCTTTTTCGTCCTGCTACTCGCCCTCATCAACCTGGTGGGCGCCCTCACCCTGCTGGGTCTCGCCTTCACCATTCCCTTCACCGTACTGGCAACGCATGTGGCCTTCGAGGAAATCTTCGCGCAGGCGTAGGCGGGAACCTGCGGCACCGCGGCGGGTCAAATAACGGCATGCGACACCATGGGTTACTTCTCACGCTGCTCGCCACCGCTGTTTTCGGCGATCCACCGCGCACCCCGCGAGCGGTCGGCCAGAATTTCAAGCGCGACCAGCTGACCCATCGCAAGGTCCGAGCGGCGTATCACGACAAGGAAGCCGCGGTGCATGCGGCGTTCGCGGCGGCGGGCGTGCCGTATCCGAATGCTTCACTTTATTTCCGCGGCTTCAAGGCGGAAAAAATGGTTGAGTTGTGGGCGCCACCGGCCCCAGGTGCGCCATACAAACTGATCAAAAGCTGGCCGATCTGCGCGCTCTCGGGGAAACCCGGCCCCAAGCGGGTGCAGGGGGATCTGCAGGTGCCGGAGGGCTATTACACACTGGATCAGTTCAATCCCGAGAGCAATTATTTGCTGTCGATGCGGGTCAGTTATCCCAACAAGTCGGATCGCCTCCTCGGTGACAAAGCCGATCCCGGCGGCTTGATTTACATCCACGGGAATTGCGTCACCATCGGTTGCCTGCCCATGACCGACGGAGGCATCCCGGAAATTTATCTCGCGGCGCTGGAAGCGCGCGCCGCAGGGCAACGGGAAATTCCCATGCATATTTTTCCAGCAAAACTCGACGCCGCCGGCCTTGCGGGGTTACGCAAGGAATATTCAAGTGATCCCGCCCTCCTCGCGTTCTGGGAGAACCTGAGGCCCGGCTACGAATCCTTCGAACGCACCCGCCACCCGCCGCGTGTGACGGTCGCGCCCGACGGCCGTTATCTTTTTTCAGAAGGAGACTGATCCCGTTACGCCCTCCCACCCCGCCCCGCAAATCCCTGTAAAATCCGCTTCGTGGCCAAGAGTCCCC
The DNA here is from genome assembly GCA_043777195.1 of Thermoanaerobaculia bacterium. Taxonomy (GTDB): domain Bacteria; phylum Acidobacteriota; class UBA4820; order JAYVQF01; family JAYVQF01; genus JAYVQF01. Next base: position 3,759 of record JAYVQF010000027.1, on the reverse strand, counting down.
TCTCCGATTTCATCATGCCCTTCAAGAAGGGCGATATCATCTTTTTGGAAAATGAGCCGGGCGCCGACATGTATATCGTGCAGGCCGGAGCGGTGGAGATTTACCGCACCATCGCCGGCGTTGACGAAGTCTTGGCGGTGATGGAAAAGGGCGATTTTTTCGGGGAGATGTCGCTGCTCGACGGTTCCCCCCGCGCGACGGGCGCGCGCGTCTGTGAGGATGCCGATCTGATCATCATCAACGGCACCACCTTCGACAAGATGCTCAAGGGCAACATTGAAATTGCCTTCCGCATGATGCGCAAAATGGCGACGCGCGTGCGTCAGGCCAACGAAGCCTTTGAAAAATTGAAACTGCTGGGCGGCGGCCAGGCCACGATGGAGCGGGCGGCCTTCGTCGATCCGCTCACCGTCGCCGAAAAAAAAACCACCACGGCGGTGCCGCAAGCCGCGCCTCTGCTGGCGGAATTCCGCAATCCGGAGTCCGGCAAGCGCTACCCCGTCGCGAGCGACGATGTGGTGGTCGGCCGTTTCGACCCGGTTACCGGCACCTCGCCCGAAGTGGATCTGACCGCGGAAGACCCCATGCGTTCGGTCTCGCGCCGTCACGCCAAGATCATCAACTCCGGCGGTCAGTTTTATCTCGCTGAGGAAGTGGGCACCCTCAACGGCACATTTATCAATGGAAAGCGCATTCCCACCGGTATCCTCACCCCCGTGCCTGACGGCGCCAGCGTCGATTTCGCCATGGTGAAGCTGAAGTTTCATGATCTCTCGGCGGGGAAAGGGTGAAGCAGAAAGGATGAAGGGTGAAGGCTGAAGGATGATGAAGAGTAAGGATGAAGTACGAAGGATGAGTAATTGCGTGTGTTTGTGAGTTGGCGTGCTTGGCTGCTTAGCCAACCGTCTTATCTCTAATCCGAAATTATTATTCGATTCGCAACCGCGGTTAAAATTGAGACCCTTCCTGTAACCACTCATCCTTCATCCTTCAGCCTTCACCCTTCATCCTTAAATTCCCATGCCCTACGGTCTCAAATCCCCCAAACCCGTTTATCTGCGCGGCGGCGCGCGGACGCCGATGGCCGAATACAACGGCAAGCTGGCGCACCTCACCGCGCTCGAGCTCGGCGCCCACGCGGCGAAAGCCGCTCTGGCGCGCAGCGGTGTGCCCGCGGACGCGATTGACCACACGGTGGTCGGCAATGCCATGCAGTCGTCGGTCGGTTCTATTTATGGCGCGCGCCATGTGATGCTGAAGGCGGGCATTCCGCAGGATCGGCCCGCGCTGACCGTCAACCGGCTGTGCGGTTCCGGCCTGCAGGCCGTGATTAACGCGGCGGAGTGGATCAATCTGGGCGAGGCGCGCCATGTGCTGGCGGGCGGCATGGAATCCATGTCGCAATCGCCCTTCCTGGTGCGCGGCGCCCGGCAGGGATTACGACTGGGACACGCGCAGTTCATTGATTCATTGCTGGAAAATTTGATGGATCCGCAGTGCGGTTTTTACATGGCGCAGACGGCGGAGAATCTGGCGGCTAAATTTAATATTTCCCGCGCCGAGCAGGACGCCTTCGCGCTGCGCTCGCAGCAGGCGGCGGCGGCGGCGGTCGCGGCCGGTTATTTCAAAGACGAGATCGTGCCGGTGGAAATCGCCGGGCGCAAGGGCGTGGAAATTTTCGCGAATGACGATCATGGCCGCGCCGACACCTCGATGGAAGGGCTGGCGAAACTCAAGCCGGCCTTCGGCAAGGAAGGCTCCGTTACCGCGGGCAATGCTTCCGGGATCGTGGACGGCGGCGCCGCGTTGATCGTCTCGCACGAGGCGGGCGGAGAAAATCTCGGACGCGTTCTGGCTTGGAGTTACGCCGGCGTTGACCCCTCCCTCATGGGTATCGGCCCGGTACCGGCCATTCGCGGGCTTTTGGAAATTGCCGGCCGCACGCTCGCCGATATCAAACGCATTGAGATCAACGAGGCGTTTGCGGCGCAATATCTCGCCTGCGAAAAAGAGCTCGGCCTCAATCGCGATCTCGTCAATGTCAACGGCGGTGCCATCGCCCTGGGTCACCCACTGGGCGCGACCGGTGTGCGCATCATTTATACCCTGGCGCGCGAACTGAAGCGGGCGGGCGGCGGTCTGGGCATCGCCTCAGCTTGCATCGGCGGCGGCCAGGGCATTGCGGTCTTGCTCGAAGTTTGAGCCACCGTTCAATCCTGAAGGCAAAGCGCGATGAAGAAAATTTCCCGGACGCGCCCCGCCGCCCTGCGCGGAAAAGCCGCAGCGAAGCCTGCCCCGGGAAACTCCGGCAGTGACGCCGAACCGGCGGTGTTGCGGTTCATGGCGGAAGCGCTCGATCCGGTCGCGGTCTTTCTCGCCCTGAGCGGACGCACAAAGGGTGCCTGCCTGCTGGAATCCGCCGCCGAAACGGAATTTTCGGCCGAGACTTCGGCCGTGACTGCGGCCATGACTGCGACCAAGATCGCGCTCATCGCGCTGGAGCCGGAATTCCGGCTGGTGAGCGATTCCGGCCGCTCGCGCGTGGAAGGCCTGCACGGCCCGCCACTGCTGCCCGGCGAATCCCCCTTCGCCTGGCTGCGCCGGGTGCTGGCGGCGCGAAAGTCCGCCGATCCGCGCATTCCCGCCGCCTCCGGGGGCGCGATCGGCTACGCCGGATTCGATTTTTCCCTGCAACTCGATCCCGGCCTGCCGCGCAGCGCCAAACCCGGGGCGCCTGGCCACGATCTTTCACTTTCATTTCACCGCATCCTCATCGAAATTGATCCTCAGCGCTCGCAAGTGACGATCGCGGTGCGTCCGCGCCCGGGGGTGCCCGCCGAGCGCGCGAGGCAAGAGGCTGAGCGCGACGCAAAGACGATCGCCGCTCGGGTGCGCGCCGCGCCGACGGCCACCCGGCTCGGCCGGTTCAGTCCGGTGAAATTCACATCCCGGCTGCGCGGCGACGATTTTCTCAACGCCGTTTCCGCGTCGCGAGAGGCGATTGTCGGCGGCCATTTTTACAATGTGGTGTTGGCCCAGCCTTTTTTTGTGCGCTCGCCGCTGGCGCCGTTTCTCCTGTACCGCCGCCTGCGCCGGGCCTTTCAAACCCCCTACCATTATTTTTTCGACCTGCCCGAATGCGCGGTGGCGGGGGCCTCTCCTGACGGGCTGCTCTACAGCAACGGCCGCCGCGCGGAAGTGCGCGTCTGTTCCGGCTTGCGCCCGCGCGGCGACACGCGCGAGGCGGATGAGCACGCCGCCCGCGAATTGCAGTGCGAGATCAAGGAGTCCGCCGAACATCACCAGCTGGTGGATCTCGCGCGCAATGACCTCAGCGCGGTGTGCGTGCCCGGATCGGTCCGGTTGGCGGAATTCAAAGCAGTGCAGCGGCTGCCGGGGAGCCAGCAATTATTTTCCCGAGTCACCGGCCAGCTGGCCCCGGGACGCGACGCGCTGGACGCGTTTGCGGCGGTTTTTCCCTCCGGCGCCGTCTCGGGCATGCCGCGCCGGCGCGCGCTGGCCACCATCGAAGCGGTCGAACCCGTGCGTCGCGGTGTCTATGGGGGCGCGGTGCTGGTGTTGATGCCGAATGGCCGCCTGGAATCTTGCGTGGCGCTGCAGCAGCTGGCGGTCCATGCGGGGGTCATCTGGGCGATCACCAGCGCCGGCGTCTCCAGCGAAAGCGTGCCCGAATCCGAAAGCCGCGACTGCATGAACAAATTGACGCGTCTGCAGAATGCGGCGGCGGGCGGGGAGGCG
>JAYVQF010000026.1:0-3030 GCA_043777195.1 Thermoanaerobaculia bacterium | reverse complement strand
AAACGGTCGCCGCGGCGGGCATGGTTGACGCGGCGGCGGGCAAGCCGGAAGTCGAGCGGCTGCGGCTGCCGGGCGAGGTCTATCCCACGCTGGGCGGGTTGGATGTCGAGCTCTCCTCATCCGCGCTGGCGGGACTGCAAAACGGGGTCGACGCGCTGGTGGAATATCCCTACGGCTGTCTCGAACAGCGTTCCAGCCGGCTGCGCGTGCTGATGATGTTGAAAGATTTGCAGGGCACCTTCCCGCTGCCTGCGTTGAGCGGCAAACCGATCGACGGCGCGGTGAACGAGGAACTGGCGAAAATCGCGACGTTCCGTACGCCGGAAGGCGGCCTCGCCTACTGGCCGGGCGGCGCCGAGCCCGACCTTTATCTCTCGGCCCGTGTGCTCATCCTGCTGCTCGACGCACGCGATCTCGGCTACAAGATTCCGCCCGGTCTCGTCGATCCGCTGGCGCAATTCTTGCAGCGCGAAGTTGAAAGCCTGCGCGATCCGAAGGATGCCGACCCGCTGCACCGGATGGCCGGCCAGCCCGGCTATCACGACAACGACTGGCACTGGTGGGGCATCTACTGGAACCGCGGCCACCTGCTTTACGCGCTGGCGCGGGCGGGCCGGCCCGAACCGGCGCTCAATGATTATGTCTGGGCGACACGCGGCGACATGGACCTGCTCGAACAGATCCATCTGCTGCGCGCCATGCTGGAATCCGGGCAGACCGGGGAAAAACCGCAGCGGCTGCTGCGCGAGCTGCTGAACTATCTGCGCATCGAGGCGAATCGCGCGGTGGTGCAGAACGACCCCGCCTTCGTGCGCCACGGCTGGTGCCCCTGCTATGCCTATCTCAGCGCCGACGACACTCACAACACCGCCGCGCTTCTCTCGCTGCTCCTGCGCATCAACAAGAAAGAGCCGCTGGCGCCGCTCCTGGCGCGCGAACTGCTGGCCCGCCGCAAAGATGGGGTCTGGGAGAACACGCTGGAGAACGGCTATGCGCTGACCGCGCTGGTCGAGTATTACCGGGTGCAGGAACCCGACTCGCCCGATTTCAAGGCCGAGGTGAAGCTGGGGATCCTCAGCGCGGTGCAGAAGGAATTCCGCGGTCGCAGTCTCGACACCGCCACGGCGCATCGCGCCATGCCGGATCTTGCGGCGGTGCTTGCCGGCGGCGAACAGTCGGCGCCGCTTAGTTTTTCGGCGCAGGGTACGGGCCGGCTTTACTACACGGCGCGGCTGAAATACGCGCCGCTGCTGCGCACCCTGCTTCCGCTCGACACCGGCTTCACCGTCGAACGCGATTACCTGCCCTATCCCAAAGACGGCAAACAGGGCAACGCCCGCAGTGAATTCACCGCGGGCGACCTGGTGGTCGTGCGACTGAAGATCACCACGCCGCAGGGGCGACAGAATGTGGTGATCGATGATCCGCTGCCCGCCGGGTTGGAGCCGCTCAACGCGGCGCTTGCCACCGCGTCGCATGAACACCTCATCGGCGGCGACGCCAGCGAGCAGCCGCAGGGTGCGGATGAATACTGGCGCACGGGCGGCATCGATCATGTCGAGCTGAAGGACGAGCGCGTGCTGCTATTCGCCACCGTGCTGAATCCGGGAACTTTCAACTACACCTATGTCGCGCGCGCCACCGCGCCGGGCCGCTTCCTCGCGCCCCCCACGCAGGCAGAGGAGATGTACCGGCCGGAAATCTTCGGGCGCAGCGGCACGGTGGAAATCCGGGTTTTGCCGCCGGTTGCCGCCGCCCCACCCGCCGCCGCGGAAAAACCCCGGCCGGCGCGGCGGTGAAAAAAAATCCGCTGAAGCGGCGCAGAATGGCGCTGACGGCAATGGCATTCTTGGGCGCGGCCTTGTGGCTGCGCCTGGGGCCGCTGCCGCCCGCCTTGCTGGCGCCCGCCGCCAGCTGGGACTTCGCCTTGCTTGACCGCCATGGCGAGACGCTCACGCCGGCGCTGACGGCCAATGCGGCGGACGGCCCGGAGCTGGCCCTGCGCGCGGACAAGCTGGCGGCGGCGACGCTGGCGGCTGAGGATCGCCGGTTTTACCTTCATCCCGGCGTCGATCCCCTCGCCATCGCGCGGGCGGCGTGGGCCGATCTGCGCCGGCGGCGGCTCGCGCAGGGCGGCTCGACCCTCACTCAGCAGCTGGTGAAGATCCGCAGCGGCCGGCCCGCGCGCGGCTTCGTCGTGAAGTGGTTCGAGATGGTTTGGGCGCTGCGCCTTGAACACCGTCTGGGCAAGAGCGAAATCCTCTCCGCCTATCTCGCCGAGGCGCCTTACGGCGGCCGCATCATCGGCGCGCCGGCGGCCGCCCGTTATTATTTCGACAAGCCGGTCTCGCAGCTGAGTTGGGCCGAGGCCGCCTTTCTCGCCGCGCTGCCGCAACGGCCCACCGCCTTCAATCCCCGCCGCGATCCGCTCGCCGCACGCGAGCGCCAGGCCTGGGTGCTGAGGGCGTTGCATCAGCAGGACACGATTTCCGCCGCCGAATTGCAAACCGCGCTGGCCGCCCAGGACGGCGACTTCCTGCGCCCCGGCCTTAAGCTCCAGCGCGATCCCGCGCCGCACTTCGCCGAGCTGGTCACGGCCGCACTGCGCGCCGCCGGGGCGGAGGGCGGCCGCGTCATCACCACCCTCGATCTGCCACTGCAGCGCGATGTCGCCGGCATCGCCCGCCACCAGCGCGCGCTGCTGGTGCCCTACGGCGCGGCCAATGTCGCGGTGGTGGTGCTCGACAACGCCACCGGCGGCGTGCGCGCCTGGGAGGGCAGCGGTGATTATTTCGACCTCGCGCACGGGGGCATGCTGAATGGCCCGCTGATTCCGCGGCAGACCGGTTCGACCATCAAGCCCTTTCTTTACGCGCTCGCCTTCGCCGACGGCGCGGCGCCGGGTGACCGCATTGACGACCGACCGCTGACGGTGTCGTGGAACGGTCAGACTTTCTCGCCGGAAAATTACGACCATAAATATCGAGGGCCGGTTTCGCTGCGCGTCGCGCTGGGTTCGTCGATCAATGT
>JAYVQF010000025.1:0-11891 GCA_043777195.1 Thermoanaerobaculia bacterium | reverse complement strand
AGAAGCGCGCATGCCCGAAGGCATGTAAGCGACGAGCAACGAAGCCAGTCGGGATGAATCGGCGGTCAGACTGTTCATTTAATTTCTTTACGACCCCTTGTCCGATTTTTATTTTCCCGATCCGACTTCCTGTAGCCAAGGCTCGTCGTCGGTGATGACATAGAAGCGGGCGGCGCCGGTGGGGCAGACCGCATCGCAGTGCATGCACTCGACGCACTTGCTGTTGATCTCGTAAACGGCCCCTTTTTTCGGGATGGCGTCCACCGGGCAGACCTTGACGCACTTGCCACATTTGTGGCCGATGCAGGCGTCAGCGATGATATGGTGAGGCATGGGGTGGGTCGGCGCGCAGCCGACACTCAATTTTAACCCTTCCGCAGGGTAATAATTGCAGCCGCCACGGGAATCGCGCCTGCATTCAACGCGGTGCCCGTCTCATTCCGCCAGGGCCACGCAGCGTGCGGGCGCGGGCGCCCCGGGTTGAGCGCTGGCTATGGGGTGGTAGCCGGTAAGCAACTGCGCCCACGCCTTGAGCCGCGCCCCGAATTCTCGCAGGTGATAGTAGGGCAGGCCGGGATAAAAGCGGCGGTCGGCCGCGAGGCCGCGCACTTCTAGGCCGAGCCCGCGCGCGAGGTAAAGGGCGCGCGCGAGATGAAAACGCTGGGTGACGATCACGACCGGCGCGACCGGAGCGGCGTTGCGCAGACGGGCGATGGATTCGTAGGTGTCGTAGCCCGCCGCGTCTGCGCACAGCGTTTCCGCAGGCACGCCCCGGGCGCGCAGGTAGTAGTGCATGGCGCGGATTTCGTCTTTACGCCCCGGCCGGCCGTCGCCGCTCAGAAGAAACCGGCCGCCGCGCAGCCGCCAGAGTTCCAGCCCCGTCTCCAGCCGGTCTTGCAGCATTTCGCTGGGAGAATTGCCGCGCCGCACCATCGCGCCCAGAACCACGATGAGCGGCTTGGCCGGCGCCTGGCCTAGCGTGATCTCATTGCGCCAGCCGATACAGGCGACCCGCACATAATGGCCGCCGACAAAAACCGCCGCCCCCAGTGCAAGGCGGCTCAGGGAGCGCAAAAAGGCGGTGAAGTACATCGCCAAAAAGAGTGGAAAAATCTTTTGTGCTGAGTAGTTCTCAGAAATTTTCTTTGAGCGCCTGCGCGAGCGTTGCGGAACGACCGCTGCCGCCGGCATTTTCTTTGACCGCCGGGGCGACGGCCGTTTTGCCGGCTTCAGCCGCGCTGGCGCTCGGATAAATTCCCCACAGTTCGCGGTAGCAGGCGGGATTGCCGTGGTAATTGACCGGCACCAGCATGTAGGGCGCGTCGGCGGGAAGCGAGGCGACAATTTTGGGCACTGACAATTCAGGCTTGCACAGCACTTCCATTTGCAGGGTGTAGCCGGAACTGGCGGCCAGTTTTCGTTTGAATGCCAGCGCGGCGGCGGGGTAATCGCCCTTGGCGAGGAGGGCGCGGCCTTCGTTGCCTGCCGGCGCCGGGACGGAGATGGCCATGACGGGAGCGGACTGGGAGGCGGCCGCGCTAGGGGCGCTGTGCGGGGGCGCCGGCGTCGACGCGGGTGACGAAGTCGAGAGGGGCAACGGGGCGCTGGCTTGGATGATGGGCGCGGTGGTGGCGACGGATGAAGCGGGTTGCACGGGTGCGGGGGAAGGATGTGATTTTTGGGGCAGCGGAATATGCAGCGCGGCAGGATAGGGCAACGCCAAAGGAATCATGGATCGCCCCGGCCCATCGGCAAAAAACCAATAGGCGCCAGCGGTCACAACCAAGAGAAGCAGCAGCCCGATCCACAGTCCTTTGCGCGAGTGGGTTTTTTCGGCCGGTTGAAAGGGCGAGCCGCCCTTGGCGTCCGCTGCGCCCATACCGAAAATCGGCACGGGAGGCGCTTTTCGTTCGGGCGCCGCAAGTCCGCCGCCGAATGATTCCATCGCCACGAAAGGCGCGCGCCCTGAGGATGAAGCTGCTGGCCCCGAAACCGTCTCCGGGTTTGTCTCTGGCATTTGCGGAACTTCCGCAGTGCTGAATTTCCCGATATCCTTGACGGTGGGTTCACGATCTCCCGCGCCCGGCGGGGTAACCGGCAGACGCTGCGTGGGCGCAACGGCAAAACTCGGCGGCGCGCTCATCTGCATCGTCGCTTCATCCGACAGGCTGGGCATTTCAGTGGTTGCCTTGGTGCCGGCGTCAATATTGGAGTCACCGTCGGCAGCTCCCAACGGCCCGGGTTCGATGGCGTGGGTGAGCAGCAGGAAATAGAGGCGGCGGGCGTCTTCAAAACCATTCATGCCGTCGGTCAGCCGATCCACGCGCACCGGCCCGCTCAGCTGGTCAAGCAGCGCGCGTTCGTCGGCGTTGAAAGTGACGCCGCTGGGTGCCGTCGCGCTGCGCATCAACGAGGCGCCGGTTCCGCCCAGCGCATCGAGCACACTGGCCCGATCGCTCATTCGCTGGGTCAGTTCGCGCAGCATCTGTTCGGCGGGAATCTTCAGATCGGCGAGATTGTCGGGCAGGCGGCCCTCTTCAAAAAGGGTCTGTCCCCCTTGCGCCACCAAGCTGGCCGTGATGATCTGGGTCTGCTGCACCGCAGCGCGGTAAAGATCCTGATTGCTGATGAATCCCAAGCGCATCAGCGCCTTGCCTAGGGACTCTTTGCCCTCTTTTTTTTCTTTGGCCAGTTGTAATTCCTTGTCGCCCACCAGCCCCATGGTTTTCAGCACCCCCTCGAATTTCTCCTCGGGTATGCTGGAACTGGCATAGGCGACGCGGCCTTCCTTCAGATAGGCGGTTTGCGTATGCGCCTCGCGCTGCACCCGCAGGGTGCCGGTGCGCTGGGTGCGCCAGGCTTCGGCGAGAAAGGCAAGCAGACTGTGCGGGCTGGCGTCAAAGGTGGCCTGATCCATGGCCGGTTAGTTTAAGGGCTACCGTCGCTTGGCAATTCCGCCGCGCGCGCGTGAAAATGGCGGGCCATGGCCGCCGCACTGTTCATTGATCTCTTTGACACCCTGGTGCTGATTGACGAGGTGAAATTCCACGAAGGACGCGCGGCGATGGCGCGTCTGGCGGGGATCAGCGACCTCGCTTTCATGGAGGCCTGGCGCCCCACCTCGCACGCGGCGCAAACGGGCGAATTGCCGACTACCCTCGCCCGCTGTCTTCGCACGCTGGAATTGCTGGGGCAGGTCGCCGATCCCGGGAAAGCCGAAGCCCTGGCGCGCCTCGATGTGGACACGCTCTTCGCGGCCAGCCGACTTTATCCCGGCGCCGCGGAATTCCTCACGGCCGCGCGCGCGCGATTTCCCGGCCGCCTCGCGCTGGTTTCCAATGCTGCGGCCAACGCCGCCGATCTGACGGCCCATCTCGGGCTCGACAGCCATTTCGACCAGATGATCTTTTCCTTCGCGGTGGGTGCCTTGAAACCCGATCCGGCCATTTACCAGGCGGCGATCCAGGCGGTACAGGCCGGGGCGAAGGAATCCTGGTTCATCGGCGACGGCGCCGGCGGCGAGCTTGAAGGCGCGCGCGCAGTCGGGCTTCGGCCGCTGCGCATTGATCATGCGCTGAAATTCAAACTCCTGCGCGGCGATCCCGTGGTGGATCCGGCGATCCCCGGGGTGCGTAATTTCACTGAAGCGCTGGCGAGGATCGGATCAGGCTCTGGCAGAAAATTAGGCTAAATAAATTCAGGCATCGGGAATAATTTTTCTTCTCTCAAACTTATTCTGAGACGGACTTGAGCTTGGCAATGGTCGCTTCGAGTTCGGCTTTGGCCTTTGCGTATTGCATTTCGGGCATGAGATCCTCGGAAGAAGATAAACCGCGAAATACGCGAAACACGCGAAAGGATTGATGAGATGCGTGCAGCTGCTGCGGCAAATGACAAGGTTGATGAATATAGAAACATCAGTCCTGTAATCTTAATTTAGCGTGTTTCGCGTATTTCGCGGTTTTCTTATTTTTTTCAGACCCCAGACCCGAGGCCCTCTTAATGCACCGTCTCGATCACGACATGGGCACCGTGGTCATCTCCCTCGCTGGTTCCTTGCCGCTCGAAATGCAGCGCCTCGATGAGATTGCCCAGAAATTCCTCGAATATCAGCTCGTGCCAGGGACGGCCGCGCAAGGCTTCAGGAATTTCCTCGTCGGAAAACTGATCGAGCGCCTGATGGATGTGCGGCACCATGTCCACGGTATGCAGTGCCTCCACCGGCTTGAGACCGTTTTTTTTCAGGATCGCGCGCCAGGGTTCGGCCACGGTATCGTGAATGTGAATGAGCTGATGTTCATCCACGAAGACCTCGCGCACCTGCGCGGCGGCGGCACCCGGCGGGCTGGCCGCGATGCCGATGCCGACCATGCCGTCGTGCAACAACTGCAACTGATAGGGCGCCAGGCTGGTCAGCAGCTCGCGTTTGTCAAAATGCAGTGAAATGTAAATATCCGAACGGGCCTCATCCACGGCCTTCACCGGCGCTTCCTCATCGTCCGGCTCCGGCGGCAACTCGAGGATGGCATAGGCCGGGGACGGCAATTCCTCCACCAGCGCGGCAAACAAAGGCGCCAGCGCGGCCTTGTCCACCGCGACGAGAAAGGCGAAATGCGGATGGCCTTCCTCCATGCGGAAACTCTCGACAAACCCCTCATTGAGCTGCAGCGGGATGCCCTCGGTCAAAAGCGGCTGCGCGCCGAAAGGGATGCGGCAGCAAAAGGGGAGCTTCTCAGATTTTTTGGCGGGCACGAAGAGATTTTAATTCGTTTGCCGGGGGAAAGAATTCAGCTGATTTGAATTCAGTGTAACGCCATTTTTTTTCTAGGCCCTCGCCGCCGTCGCCCCTCTCTTGGCCACGGCCATCAAACAGCGGTCGGTCATTTCGTCGATGAGGGCGGGGAGCGGGCCGATGGTGCCGTAGCGGCGCAGGCGGGTGGGGCGTTCGACCAGGCCGATGATGAGGGCGGCGGCGATGTGCATGTCCATGGCCGGATCGACTTCGCCGGTGCGCTGGCCCATCTTGACCAGCTCCTCGAAGACATGACGGGGGTTGGGTTTGTCGTCGGGATAGGCGCCGAGGGCGTGGTGCTCCATCGCCAGGAGATATTGCAGCAGCGCCGGCTCTTTTTCGTAATGGTTGTAGGTGAAGTTGATGACCGCGCGCAGCTTGTCTTTCATGGTGCCGCGCGGCGAGGCGTTCACCACCTGCTGCATTTCGCGGGTGAGGGTTTCAAGCACTGACTCGAAGAGAAACTGGGCCAGCGCCTCTTTCGAGGGGAAGTGGCGGTAAAGCGCGCCCTCGGAGACCCCGGCCCCCATGGCGATCGCCTTGGTGGTGGTGCCGTCAATCCCGTGCTGCACGAAAAGGCCGAGTGAGACTTCGAGAATCTTGGGCAGCAGCGTGTTCTGTTTTTCCTTGGGCACATGAATGGGCATGGAATTAAGCTCCGTGAAAGGATGAGAGTGATTGTTCACTCACTAATTTAATTCCTTCGCCGTCCACTGTCAAGTCGGAAGATTTCACCGCCAAGGCCGCACGCGAGAGCAGACGAAATCTTCTCCGAAGACGCCAAAAAAGCTGATCAAGCCGGCTAAACCACCTGCCAATCGCAACCGCGCACTCAATCATCAGAGCGGAATGGCAATGAAGCCAATGGAAGAGAAAAAACCTTCTTCACCTTGGCGCCTTTGCGCCTTGGCGGTTAAATTCTTCATTATTCCTGGCTGTGAAATTCGAAGGTGGCGCCGAGTTTGTCTTTGCCGCCGGCGGCGGGGAGCGGCGGCAACGGCTGCGCGGATTCGACCGCGCGTTGGGCGGACTGGTCGAAGGCGTAATCGCCGGAGGGACGCAGGATTTGGATTTCCGTTGCCTTGTCGCCCACGATCACGAAATGAATCTGCACGATTTTTTTGCCGCCGGTGACTGAGGGCTTGTTCCAGGCGGCTTTGATTCGGCGCTCCAGCGCGGCCTGATACCAGGTCTGGGAAAAATCCTCATCGAAGGCGACCCCTGCCCCGCCCCCCCGAGCGGGGCCGCTGCCGCCGCCAAACCCGCCGGGACCGGGGGCGGCGCCGGCTTTGCCTTCCGAACCGGGCGCGCCAGCGGGTTTGACGCGTGACGCGATGGCGGACGCCGCAACCGGCGCGGGAGTTGAGAGGGCGGATTTCACGACCGGCGCCGGCGGGGTTGCACCGGCAGGGCGGATCATCGCCAGATCATCCTTCGGAAGCGCGGGCGCGGCGGACGCCAGTGCGGCGGGTTCAGCCGCTGCGGGCGTGGCGGGCGCTGCGGAGGGCGCCGCAGAGGGCGCACCGCCGGGATTGATTTCCCCTTCGCGGCGGGGCAGGGAAATGGTGTGCACCTTCATGACCGCGGGCGGCCCCGCTTTCGCGGCGAATAGGGACGGCCAGGCGACCAGCAGGGTCAGCGCAAAAAAATGGGCGGCGGCGGAAAACAGAACCAGCGGCCCCATGAGCGGCGCCGCAGGCAGCACCGCCGGATCGCCGGCGAGCGTGTGCGAGCGGAGCGTCGGCGTGGAATTATTCATGAGAGAAAATAGGCTTGAGCGGCGTGAAAGTTCCCGGCGGATGATGCGGACTTACTTTGCATCGGGCGGGCTGGTCACCAGCCCCACATCATTGATCCCCGCTGATTTCAGCTTGTCCATGATTTCAATCACCCGGCCGTAGCTGGTATTGCGGTCGGCCTGGATATAAACCTGGGTGCGACCCCCTGCCTGCGCTTTGACCGCGTCGGCGAGTTTGCTCAGATGCACCGGCTCGCTGCCGAGATGGACGAAATTCCCTTCTTTCTGCACCGTGATGATCAGCCGCTCCTCGCCCTTGATCTCGTTGACCACGGTGCGTGGCAGCTCGACATCAATGCCGCGCTGCATCAGCGGCGTGGTCACCATGAAGATGACCAGAAGCACCAGCATCACATCCACGAGGGGCGTGACATTGATGTCGGCCATCGCGCCGGAGTCGTCAGAACCGCCGGAGAAGGACATGCGCTGATTTTACCGGGAATTACCGAAGAATTTTTACCGCCAAGGCCGCACGCGAGAGCGGGCGGAATCTTCTCCGAAGACGCCAAGGAAAAGCGAAGATCACTTCTGCATGATTACATTTTCAACCCTTGGCGGGCTTGGCGGGCTTGGCGGTAAACTCTTACAATCTCCCGGTGCGCAAGCCCCGCAATTCCCCCGATCGCGCAAAAGTCGCGCCGCCGCTGCCCTGCGGGCGGTGTGGAAAATTGCGGCCCGCGCTGGCGGAACGCTGCCCGCATTGCGGCGCTGACTTGTCGCCGTTCCCCGGCCACACCGTGGCGCGCGAGCCCATGGATTTCGAGGAATCGCTGCTCGAGCGGTTGACCACGCTGGAGGAGCAGGTGCGCAAGAGCACCGCCGACACCTCGCTGCTGCTCGATATCGCCGACACCCTGGAAGCGGAATTTGCGGTGGGGCGGGCGGCCTGGCTGGCGCTGGCGGATGAACTGCATGGGCGCGGGGTCGTGCCGCGCGCGCAGTTCCGCCGCCGCTGGAGCGAACGGCTTGACGCCGATCTGGGCGCGGCCGCGATCAAGGAGCGTTTTCTGTCCCGGCGCGAGCTGCTCGGTCCGCCGTCGGGCCTGAGCGGCCGCCGCCGCATGGAATGGGAACAGGCGATGCGGCAGATCGAATCGCTGCTCCTCGGCGATGAAACCGAAGCCGCGCTGGCCGCGATGGCCAAGCTCCACCGGCTGCGTCCGGCCGCGGCGCTGGCCGAACTGCTGGGTCTTGCGGCGCTGCAACGGGAAGAATTCGCCGCGGCCGGACGCCATTTTCAAGAAGCATTAAGCGGCAGCGAAGGGGACGATGCGGCGCTGGGGCTCGCGGCGGCGGAATATTTACGCGGCCGGGCATCCGGCGCGCGCGCGGCGGCGCTACTCATCCGCGCCCCCGCGCCGCGGCTTTTGCTGCTCGGCCTCGCGGCGCTGCAAGGGGGCGCACCGCGCGAGGCGGCGGCGCACTTCGCGCAGCTGGCCGAAAGCGGGGCCGAGGAATTGCCGGGCGGCGCGCTGGGGCAGGCCACCTGGCTTTATTACTGGGGGCGCGCGCTCGCGGCGGCCGGCGAGAACGGCCCGGCCGCCGCCGCGCTGGATGAAGCCCTGACCCGCGATCCGCATCACCGCAGTGCGCTCGCTTTTCGCGCCTATCTCGCCGCCCGCGCCGGCGCCCCGGCGCGGGCGAAAGCCCTGTATGCCGTGCTGGCGCGCCTCGACAGCGACGGGCCCGAGGCGAAAGGGAGCGCGGTGGCGCAATGGCGCGCCGGCGCGCGCGGAAAATTCCCCGCCGCGCCGCCGCCTTTCGCGGGGGCGGGCGCCGAGGATCTCAGCGTGCTGCTCGGTCTCACGCGCGCGCGGGCGCGGGCCATCGTGCGGGAAACGGCGGGGTGAATGTAATTTCTGACCCACTCTGCCCGTTCATCTCCGCCTCCATTAAACTATCCCGGATGATTCACGATTCGCTGCGCGACTATCTCCCGCTCGTGCTGGTGCTGGCTTTCGCGGCGCTGGTGGGGGGCGGCCAGATTTTTCTCGCCACGGTGCTGGGCTGGGTGCGCAAATCGCGCACCAACATCGAGCCCTACGAATGCGGCATGGACCCCATCGACGCCAATCGCAAGCGGCTGTCCATCAAATATTACATGGTCGCGGTGCTCTTTCTGATTTTTGACCTTGAAACCATTTTCATCTTTCCCTGGGCGCTCAAGTTCAAGGAGATGACGGCAGGCGGCCAGGCCGCTTTCGCCTTCGCCGAGATGGGACTTTTTCTCGGCTTCCTGTTTGCCGGTTATATTTACATCATCAAACGCAAAGCCCTAGAATGGGATTGAAATTCGTAATTAGTAATCTGTAATTCGTAATCCGTAATTCGTAATTTTTATATCTCCCCATGCAAATCGTCAACCGCCAACCCTACTCGCCCGCCGCCGGTCGCGCGGAGGTCGTCAACGACGACGAACTTCTCAAGGCCGGTGTCATCACCACCTCGATCTCGAAGGTGGTGGACATGGCGCGCAAGAATTCTCTCTGGCCGATGCCGATGGGGATCTCCTGCTGCGCCATCGAGATGATGGCGATCGTGGGCAGCCGCTACGACATCGCCCGCTTCGGCGCCGAGGCGATGCGCTTCTCCCCGCGTCAGTGCGACCTGATGATCGTCGCCGGCACCCTCACGCAGAAGATGGCGCCCGCGGTGCGCCGCGTCTATGAACAGATGCCAGAACCCAAGTGGGTCATCGCCATGGGCGCCTGCCTGATCACCGGCGGCATGTTCAACTCCTACCCCGTGGTGCAGGGACTCGACAAGGTCATCCCGGTGGATGTCTATGTACCCGGCTGCCCGCCCCGCCCCGAGGCGCTCATCTACGCCATCATGAAAATCCAGGAAAAAGTCGGCCGCGACATTGTCCGTTTCGGCGCCGAGCGCGCCCCGCAGGGGAATTACCGTCCCGAGCAGGGCCCCTACACGGTTTCCGATCTCGACGGGGTGCCGCGCACGGGACTGCCCGGAAAGCGCTGAGTCCCCGGAATTTTCCATGAGCCTCATCGAAAAATTCACCGCCTATTTCGGCGAAAAAATCCTCGCGCAGGGCGACCGGCTGGGTGAGCTCTCGATACGCGTGGCGCCGGAGGAATGGCTGGCCGCCGCGAAATATTTGCGCGATGAGTGCGGCTGCAAACAGTTCATCGATATTCTCGGCGTCCACTTTCCCGAGCGCGCACCTGAACTCGATGTCGTGCTGCATGTGCGCAATCCCGAGACAATGGAATTCATCCGCTTGAAAACCGCGACGGCGAAAGACTGCCCGTCGCTCACCTCCATCTGGGCCGGCGCCGACTGGTGCGAACGCGAAGCCTTCGATCTTTTCGGCATCCACTTCATAGGTCATCCGAACCTGACCCGCATTTACATGCCGGATGATTACCCCGTCCATCCGATGCGCAAGGAGATCCCGCTCGAGGGGATCAACGCGACTTATGACGCCGATTTCAAGGCCTTTCCCCAGAAAGAGACCGAGGGCGACGACACGGCGAAGCGGAATTTGGGATGAAGAACGAACTGGACGTGCTGCAGGACGTCGCCGGGAAATTGGAAACGATGGGGGTCGAGTACTATCTCACCGGCTCGTTCGCGATGTCGTTCTTCACGCTGCCGCGCATGACCCGGGATGTTGACTTGGTCGCCCGCCTGAAACCCGGGGACGCGCCGCGGCTGGAAAAGCTCTTCGCGGCGGATTATTACCTGCCGGATGCGGACTCGCTGCGCGAGGTGATCACCCGGGGATCGTCGTGGAACCTGCTTTCCAATGCCACCGGCATCAAGGTGGATGTCATGCCGGACCATCTGGACCCCACCGCGATGAGTCGCCGGAGCCGGCTGGAGATGGAAGGCGGCGGGCTGTGGATCATTGCGCTCGAGGATCTGATCCTCGCCAAGCTGGCGTGGAGCAAAGAATCCCGTTCCGCCCTCCAGGCCGGCGATATCCGGAACTTGCTCGGACGGATTGACGACCCGGGCGCAATGGACGCCACCGCGCGGCTCCGCGGTTTGTATGATTGGCTCGAGGAAATCCGCCGTGGATGACACCGCTCCCGAGATTCGCGCCCGCCAGATGGCAATCCATCTGTCTTTCAGCGGCGCGCAGCGCCTTGCCGCCGCGGCGGGCATGTACGACGCGGTGAAGCGCGCCATCCTCTCCACCCTCCCCCCGGGTCTCCCGGAAGCCGAGCGCAACTACCGTCTCTTCATCCGCATGCACGGCGAAGCTTCCGAGCCGCTCGCCCGAAAGGCGTTTCTCGTGCCGCGCAAGAAATAACATCATGCAGGGACACTACACCCAGGCTCCAGGCTTTCGGCAAACAGCAATTTGTGCAGGAAGTCTGAAAAAAATCGAAGTGATCTGGAATGGGTTGAACGCTCATGAAAATGCCGGCCCGTAAATCATCGCCACCCAGCCGCTTTCCCGGCGCGGATGATGAAGCGTCCGCCGCCCCGCCCCTGCGCGTGGCAGAAGCGTCTGCCGGGCAGGCGCACACCGCGAAACCCAGGCCGCGCGGGACGCCGCCCGCAGGCGCCGACTGGTGCGAACGCGAAGCCTTCGATCTTTTCGGTATCCACTTCACCGGTCATCCGAACCTGACCCGCATCTACATGCCGGATGATTACCCCGGCCATCCGATGCGCAAGGAAATCCCACTCGAAGGGATAACGCGACCTATGACGGCGGGTTCGAAGCCTTTCCCCGAGACGGCACGCAGCAGGAAACCACCGACGATCGGCAGCTGGGGTGAGAATCAGGTTGCGCGGCTGAAGCCGGCTGCGCACACTTATTTTTTGTCCTGCTTGTTTTCGTCCGCCGCGCGCCGCTGCAACAGTGTGGCGCGCAGTTCGTCAATTTTCCGGTGCAACTGCTGGATGGCATGCTCGGCCTTGATGTTCACCTGGTAATCGAGATCGGCCTGCAGCCGGTCTTTGATGGACTGGCGATTCTGGCTCATCATGATGACCGGTGCCTGCAACGCGGCGATGCATGAAAGTATCAGGTTGAGGAAAATATAGGGAAACGGATCGGGCGGTTTGGTGAGAATCCACACGGTGTTGAGCGCCATCCAGCAGAGTAGAAACACCCCGAAGATGATGATGAAGGTCCAGCTGCCGCCGAAACGGGCGACGCCGTCCGCGACCCGTTCGCCGAAGGTCATGCGCTCGTCCGCCACCTCGTTGACATTCTGGATCTGCAGGCGGGCCAGCATTTCGTTGGCGCCGCGCAGCCGCAGGGCGATGACGCCGATGAACTGCCGCGCGGCAAGCGGGTAGCTGTCGAACAGCGCCTCGACCGCG
>JAYVQF010000024.1:0-11900 GCA_043777195.1 Thermoanaerobaculia bacterium | reverse complement strand
CCGTCTTTTTCGCCCGGTCGGGCCGTAGCGCAGCCTGGTAGCGCACTTGCTTGGGGTGCAAGGGGTCGCCTGTTCGAATCAGGTCGGCCCGACCAATTTTCTCCTCTATGAAAACCCGAGTTTTCAATACAGAGCCGACCTAGCGTCGGCTCTTATTTTTTAGCCGGGCATACTGCTGGGCATACCGGACGTGACTGCTTGAATTGGCCGAGACTGACACTCCGATGCAAGTTTATTACTCAACCGCTTCCCGGAATCGAGGCAGGGGCAGGTCACATCGGTTCGCACTCCAACCTATTCCTCACAGGTGTTACACTTCGAAGTTGTACCCGCGCTACGGCCTTACCGTAGTTTTTCCGGCCTGATTCAGGAGAACCGCCATGACTTTCCGCAACTCTTTCGCCACCCTGCTCTTCGCCGCCGCAACGATCGCGATCTTCGCGGCGGCGGGCTCACCCGACCTGCCCGAAGTCTGGCCCACCTGTTCGTCGCCGCAGAACGCGGCACCGATCTCTTTCTCCGGCTCTATGCCTTATTCCGGCAACGATGCCACGGTGTGGAACGGCCGCGAGTACGCGGTAGTCTGGCCCTCGGGATCCAGTCCGTACACGCTGATGTTCCGCCGCTTTTTCGCCGACGGCACCCCCGCGGGTCCGATCGTGCCGGTGGGGGCGATCTCGACGAACAACACCGCAAAGACAGCGATCGTCTGGACGGGGAGCGAATACGGTGTCGCCTGGATCGCCGCGGGGGGTGCCACTTGGCAGGCCTATTTCACGCGCCTCGACCGCAACGGCGCCTTGCTGATGACCCCGCTGCAGGTGAGCTTCGCAGGCACCGCCGGCGCCTTCAACATCACGGAACTCGCGATGGCGGGCTCCGCCTCCGGATACGCGGTGACCTGGCGGGACACCCGCAACGGCGCCTCGAACGCCGATGTCTTCGTCACCCTGCTCACCGCCGCGGGCGCGATCGCCGGCGCCGGCGCCTCCCATGACCTTCCGGTCAGCACCGACCCGGGCAACCAGGTCACCCCGGTGATCGGCTGGTCCACCAACGGCATCGGATATGTCGCAGCGTGGGTCGACACGAACATCGTCAACTGGGAAATTCATTCGCGATCGATCGACCTCAACGGGGCGCTGGGCTCCGTTTACAATGTGGTCAACACCCCGGCCAAGAACCCCTCGAACCCCGCGCTGGTCGCGGGCGCGGCCGGCTTCGGGCTGGTCTGGACCGACACGCGCGACACCAACCTCGAAATCTACTTCACGCGCATCTCCTACTTCGGCAGCGAATACGGCGTGGACACCCGCGTCACCAACGACGCTAACATTTCCAACATGCCCGCGCTCGCGTGGACCGGCGCCGAATTCCTGACCGCCTGGCAGGACAACCGCACCGGCAGCTACGAAATCTGGCTGCAGCGGATCGCCTCGGACAGCACGCTGGCCGGAAGCGCGGTGCGTTTGACCGGCGGCGATTTCTCGACGCCCGCGCTGGCTTCCTCGGGAAACGGCTTCCTAGTCGCCGCGCAGTCGGGTTTAGCCGGCGTCTTCCTCGCGCCCGGCGCCTGCCAGGCCGACGCCACGCCCCCGCCCTGCTCCGGGAATTACAACGCGTACAACATCACCGGAACCTCCGCCACCGTCTCTTGGAGCCCCTCGACCGACGCGGAAAGCCCGTTCGCCTACTACGCGGTCTACCGGGACAACGCGCTGGTGGCGAAAACCCGCGATGAGTACTACGCCGATAGCGGGCTGTCGCTCTCCGGCACCTACAACTACATGATCCAGCCCGTCAACGCGTATCAGCTCCAGAACATCGCCTGCGCGAGTTCGATCTACGTCAGAACCAACGCAAGCCTCACCCTGACGATGAACAAGGCGACGACAAGCGACGCCGGGCTCAACTGGACCAACGCAAACTTCAACTCCTACAACATTTTCCGCGGCAACCGGCCTCAGGTGATGAGTCAGACCGGCTCGACGCCCAATCTTTCCTCAACCGACACGAATGCCCTCACCAGCTCTATCAGCTATTTCTACTCGGTGGACAACCCGGGGCCATGAGAAGATTCCGTAAACATGGGAGCCTCTTGCGCGCCAGGTGTGGTTAGTTGGGAGGCGCTGGAGAGGATTGTTTCCTGAAAGCCTTAAATTCAAATGGCGGATTTTTCTATCAAGTACAATCCCCTGAATAGGCAATAAAAGCGGGTAAGCGGTTAGGCTTTCCTTTCCTCTGCCTAGTCGAGGCGTTCATGTCCGCCTGCCTGATATGGAATATACCGGTGCCATCACAGGTTCTAATGGCGTCATGCGATTTTCATTAGGGTTTCGTGCTTCGGTATTCCTGGTGGGCGGACTTCTGGGCGTCCGCACGCTGGAGGCGAAAAAAATTGGTATCAAGTTGCCGCCGGAAGCGTATGCGCTATCCCCGGAGGCGCGCGCGCGGCGCGCGTTGAGCCGGCTGGCCTTTGGTCCGCGCCCCGGCGAGGTCGCCGCGCTGAGTGCGCCCGGGGCACTTGAGGCATGGTTGAACGCGCAGCTTTATCCCGGCCGGTTGAAGGACAGGGACTTGGAGCGGAGGCTTCGTGCGTTACCCGCGGGCACCGCAGACCCAGATGAGATCGACGAAGAATTCCTCAAGCCCTTCCTGGAGGCGCAGCGGAAAAACGCAGGCGGGAAGCCGACCGCCGGGAAGAAAGTTGAGGGGAAGGACGCCGCCGATCAGGATCATTCCGAGTTCGATGCCGCGGCAGCGGCTGATCCGAAAATTCGCGAGTTAACCAACCAGTGGCAACGCGCGCAGATTTTGCGCGCCCTTTATGGCGAGCGGCAGTTGGAGTCGGTGCTCAGCGATTTCTGGTTCAACCATTTCAATGTGAACCTGAATGACGGACTGGTTCGTTTCACCATCCAGGATTACGAGCGGAAGGCGATCCGTGAACATGTCTTCGATTCTTTTGAGGAACTGCTGGATGCAACTGCTCACCATCCGGCGATGCTGTTTTATCTGGAGAACGAGCGCTCCACGCGGGCGCCCTCGGCGCCGGGTTTGGCGGTGCAGATCCGCGACCCCTTTTATGATCCCTTCGATGACTGGGACACTTTGCACCCGGTCTATTTTCGCGATCGTTACGGCAATTTGCACATCGCTTATGTCCGTGACGGATTTTACGACCCGTTTTACTCCTATGGGTGGGACGGCTGGTATTCCCCGCGAGACCGCTTCACGCCGGGCAACAGCAAGTCGCTTGACGCGATGATGACCGGCCCCGTCGACCGGTATGCCCGCGCACTGCTGGATCTGCACACGCTCGGCCCGGGTGGCTATCGCGCGCAGGATGTCGCCGAGACTGCGCGCGTCTTCACCGGCTGGTCTATCGACGCGCCCGCCAAAGGGATGGGGTTCCGCTTCATTCCCCCGGCTCATGATGCTAACGACGCGACGGTGCTGGGAGTTGAATACTCGGGGCGAAACGGGGAACGGGAAGGCACCGCCCTGCTCACCGCCCTCGCCGCACATCCCGCCACCGCTCAGCATGTCGCAAACAAATTCGCCCGCCAATTCGCCGGTGACGATCCACCCGCGTCACTGGTGAACCGGCTGGCCGCGCGCTTCACTGCCAATGACGGCGATTTGCGCCAGCTCGCCGTGGCGCTCATTGAGTCGCCTGAGTTCTGGCAGGCATCTGAAACGGGACAGCGCACCCCATTCGAATGGGCCGTCAATTTGCTGCGCGCCACCGGCGCCGAGACGGATGGGCGCGGGCCCTTGCAGGCGCTTGTCGAGTTAGGGAGGGCCCCGGGCGCCTGTCCCGACCCTGCCGGCTGTCCGCGCGACACCGACAAGGAATCCGGGGAAAAAGGATTAAAGCTGCGGCGTGAATTGGCAGCGCGGCTCGTCGCCGGGCAGTGGGAGGGCACGAAGATCACCAGCCCCCCGGTGCCCTCGGAATATGATCGCTGAAAAATTCACGCAGAGAATACCGGTCGCCTGGCCGGCTCAGACGGGTTGACACGCGATGATCGCAAACATCCCAGAGATTCTCAGCGCTAGTGAGAACTTCTCCGGAGCTGATAACACCGGCTGGGAGCGCGACACACTACCGGGAGACAGTTTTGTGTGTATAGGCAAGCTGCAAGCATGCTGCATCTTGCGGCGCCATTGGCCGGGAGAAAAATAAATATCAGCGAGGATGGCTGGAGGACGAGCTGGAGGGCGCTCGGGAAAACGCCCCGGAAAAAAAGAGGTTCGCCGTAACCGGATTGACATTATTCTTGTAACTCAATCGTGATCGCTTCGCAGGCGGGACGGATGTATATTTTCCCTGTCAGCGAAACACACACCGCATCAAGACTCTACAGGAGTTACATCATGTCCAGCCTGCTTTCTTTCATCACGACCCGCACCGCCACCCCCGCGACCCAGGGCAGCCCGCTCCGCTCCGCTTCGGGCCAATCTGCGGCCGAAACGGCGGGGATGAACTTGTCAGCTTTCCAGGCGATCGCGAAAGAAGTGCCGCTTCCGCCCCCGGGCGCCTCGCGCGGTCTGTTGACTCTGGCCGATGAAACCCTGAGCAATTATGCCGAGGATTATCAGCACTATGTCGCTCCCTGGAAGCATTTGGTGGGCGTTGAAATCCCGAATTTTTATCAGTTCGTCATCTGGCATGAAAGAACCCAGCCGGGTCGGCGCACGCCCGCCACACGCAAAGACACACGCCAAGAAGAAATTGCAGCGGCTCATTAGGCCCCCCACAGCCAACCCGCTTAATAATCAACGCGAATAATCCACCCTGAGGCCACCCGCAAAAAATAAAAAAAGGAGAATCATCATGTCGAGAATCCAAAAAACCCAGAACCCACTGAATCGCACCGCCCGGCGTCTTGAAGCTTCCGCCGCCAGCGCAAAGACTGCCGTCAAGCGCCGGGCAAGGGTTGCCACGAAACAGGTTTCCAGCGCGAGAACCGCCCTCAAGCGTCAAGCCAGAATTGCCGCGAAGCGTTTTTCCAGCGCGAAAAAAGCGGTTGAACGCCGGGTGGCCGCGACTTCGAGACAGGTTTCCCGGTGGAGTACGGCGAAAAAGACCGGTGTCGCCGCCGCCGCCGTTGCCGTGCCCATTGCCGCCGCTCTGATTGTCAATGCCTTGTCGAAAAGTCGTAATCCCTCAGCTGCTCAGACGGCTCGGGCGTAAGCGCCTGTCCGGTTTGATTTTCCGGGCGTTTTGTTTTTTACTCTTGCGCCGCCGAAATGATATCAAGCTTTCGGCGGCGCTGCGCCCGCAAGGAGAAACGCCATGACAGCCCAAATGCAGTCCCAACCCGTGAATTCCTGCCCTTATCCTGCCAACCAGGTGATCGCCATCATTGACGACCCGGAAAATGTCGCCTCAGCGCTTTCACAGCTGGGACGCAGGGGATTTGAGGGCGGCGATATCGCGGTGCTGTCCGGCATGGAAGGCGCGCATTGGCTGGGCACCGTCCAGCCTGAACAGGGCTTGTGGGCGCGAATGCGCCGCATCCTGAGGGGCCGCCACGACACGGTGCGCGAAACTCTCTCCCGCCAGGTGGACGAATTGCGCGCCGGCCACATCTTGGTGGGCGTGCATGTCCGCAACGCCAGTGAAAGAACCTTCGCCGGACGCATTCTGAAGCGCTGCAACGGACATTTCATCAATTTTTTCGGCCCTTGGACGATTTCGGGGATCGCTCCCTGAACAACGGGACTCCATTGGACTGTGGCGGCAGACGCCGACATGGCCCTATTTCCGGATTCTGAAGTTAAACTTGAGCCGCCTTTTTGCAGCAGGGTGCGCCAATCCAGAAACATGAAGGCACCCGTGATAAGAAAACCCAGATGATGAAGGCAATGCTCTGGGAGGAAAGGGCGCCGGATTTCATATTCGACAGAATGGGGGACTTTGCCTTGGCATTTTTAAAGCCCCGTTGTATTGCGAGCTTTCGACAAATCCTACGCCGCCGCCTCAAGTTGAGTCAAAATCCTGCGTCAAAATACGGCGCGGAAACAAATATTCCTTCGAGTCGTTAGAGTTATCGCATGCGGAATTGCCGGGTCATTGCTTTCTGTTTCGCAGCCCTGTGGTTCGCGCTGACCGGACTGCGGGGATCGCCGCCGCCCGCTGCGCTCGTCTTTCTGGGTGACAGCCTCACGGCGGGTTACGGTGTGGCGCCCGGGCAGGCTTATCCGGCGCTCGTCAAGGATGAATTGGCCCGGCGATCCATCAACCTCCGCGTGGTCAATGGCGGGGTGAGCGGCGATACCACGGCGGGCGCCTTGCGTCGTCTGCCCTGGCTCTTGCGACAGCGACCGGCCTGGGTGGTCGTGGCGCTCGGCGGCAACGATATGCTGCGCGCCATTCCCCCGGCTGAAACTGAGAAGCACCTGGATGTGATCATGAAATTGATCCGCGCTTCCGGCGCGCGCGCGGTGCTGCTGGGAATGCGGGCGGCGCCCAATCTGGGGCCGATATACAGCCGCGACTTCGATGAACTTTTCCCCCGGGTCGCAAAACGGCATGGCGTCCCGTTCCTGCCTTTTTATATTTCGCCGGTCGCCGGCAACCCCGCGCTGAATCAGGCCGACGGAATCCATCCCACCGCAAAGGGGCACCGGCTCATTGCTGATCATCTGCTGAAATTCCTGGTGCCGGAATTAGGGCGCCCGCGGTGATTCGCGCCTCCGGCCTGGTGAAGCGCTATCCGATCGAAGGGGACGACGCGGTCGCCGCAATTGACGGCATCGACCTGGAAATCCCGGATGGCCAGGTCTGCGCGCTGGTCGGCCCTTCGGGCTGCGGCAAAACCACGCTGCTGGCGCTGCTCGCCGGCTTGGAAATTGCCGATGCGGGGCGGGTGGAAATTGACGGCGCCGACTTGGGTGCGCTTGACGAGGAGGGACGCGCGGCATTTCGCGGCCGCCACCTGGGATTTGTGTTTCAGAGCTATCACCTGATCCCGACGCTCACCGCGATCGAGAACGCCGCGATTCCCGGCCAGTTGCGCGGTGATCGTGACGCCGATGCGCAAGCGGAAGCGCTGCTGCGCGAAGTGGGGCTGGGCGCCCGGTTGGGTCATTATCCCCGCCAGCTTTCCGGCGGAGAACAGCAGCGGGTGGCGGTTGCCCGCGCTTTGGCCGTGCGGCCGCGTTATATCTTCGCGGATGAACCGACCGGAAATCTCGACAGCGCCAGCGGTGAACGGGTGATCGAAAGACTGCTCGCCATGAAAGGGCCGGCGACTCTGGTGCTGGTCACCCACGATTCCATGCTGGCCGCCCGCGCCGACCGCGTCGTCCACTTGCGCGATGGCCGCATCGCTGCGGGCTGAGCGCGGCTGACGCGATGGCATTCGCCGGCGCCTTTGCCCTTCATGATCTGCGCGGCCAGTGGCGCGCCCTGCTGCTGCCCGTGGCGTGCATCGCCGCCGCGGTTGCCGGACGCACGGCGGTCGGACTTCTAAGCGCGCAGGCGACGCAGCGGTTGGATGTGGAGGCGCGCACGGTGGCGGGCGCAGACCTGGAGATTGCGGGACCGGCGGCGATGGATCCTGCCCGCCGCGAAAAACTCATGGCGGTAATGCCGCGGGGTGTCCGCGCCGCCGAACTTTTGGAGTTCGTCACCCTCGCACTGGATCCGCGCACCGGCAAAAGCCGGCTGGTTGAGGCCCGCGCGGTCTCGGGCGACTATCCGCTTTACGGTTCTTTTGCTGTCGCTCCCGCAGGGGAATTTTCCCGGCTGCGCGCCGGGGGCGCGCTGTTTGCCCATCCCGATCTGGGCGTGCTGATCGGCACCCGGCCGGGCGACGAACTCCGGCTCGGGCGCAGCAGCTTTCGGCTCGCCGGCTGGGTGACCCGCGAACCGGGCGCTGCTTTGGAGCTTTTTTCCCTCGGGCCGAAAGTCTGGATGAACCTGGGGGATCTTCCGGCCACCGGGCTGGATGCCGCTGGCAGCCGCATCAATCATCGCCTGCTGCTGGCCCTGCCCGCGGGCGCCGATGCGGACGCAAATGTGGAAACCGCGCGCGTTGCGGCGGTGGCGGCGATGGCGGGCGCCAATTTCCGCGTCGTTCCCGCGAGCCGGTCAAACCCGCAACTGAGGCGGTTTTATACGCGGTTGTCGGGATTCTTGCAATTGCTATTGCTGCTGGTCTTTGCGCTGGCGGGCTTGGGCCTTTTCACCGCAGTACGAAGCCATTTGCGCAGTCGTTTCACCACGGTCGCGCTGCTGCGTTGCCTGGGTGCTACGCGCGCGCAGATCACACGGGTCTATTTCTTTCAGCTCCTCGGACTCGGCGCCGCCGGCGTGCTGGCGGGAACGGCGGGCGGACTGCTGCTGCGTGGATTGCTGGCCGCGCAACTCGCTGGCTTGTTGCCGGAAGGCGGGGGCGGGATCGGCGGAGGAATCCCGCTGCGTCCGATCCTCATCGCCGCGCTGCTGGGCATTGCCGTAACCATCGGCTTCGGCATGATGTCACTTGCCGAACTGCCCTCGGTGCAGCCCATGCGATTATTACGCGGTGGGGCCGTGGAAATCCGCGCGGGGGGCTGGCGGATGGCGGGCTGGGGACTTGCGGTCTCGGCCTTGCTGGCCGGCGTGGCGGGTTTGGAGCTGCACAGTGCCGGCGCCGCGCTGCGTTTTGGTGCCGCGCTGACGGGCCTGGTTCTGCTGGCTTGGGGTCTGGCCTGGCTTGCGTTGCGGCTGGCCGCTGCACCGGGGCGTTCCGCGCGAGGGTTTGCCCTGCGCTACGGACTGCGCAATCTCACGCGTCATCCCGCAGAAAGCGCGATGGCTGTGGCCATCCTCGCCTGCGGCGCGCTGTTGATGGCGGCGCTCGTTCACCTGCGTGCCGCCACGCTCGCCGGGCTGGACCGGCCGCCGGCGCAGCGTCCCGCGCTTTTCCTGATCGATGTCGGCGATGACCAGCGGGCGGGTGTGGAAGCCCTCCTGCGCAGCCGCGGGGCGCATACACTCTGGGGGCGTATGGTGCATGGTGTCCTCACGACGGTCAACGATCAGCCCTTTCACGCCGATCGCGCGGATAATTTCCGCGGCCGGGAAAGCAACCTGAGCGAGCGGGCGGAACTCTATCCGAGCGAGAGCGTCAGCGCCGGAAAGTTTTGGTCCGGCCCCGCGCCGGCAGAGGGCCCTTTTGCGATATCCGTGGAAGCGGAGTACGCGGCGCGCCAGGGTTTTCATCTCGGTGACACGCTTGAATACGACATTGGCGGCGTGCTGGTCAAGGGAACGATCAGCAATTTGCGCCGGGTGCGCTGGACCGAAATGACGCCGAACTTCTTTGTCACCTTTCAACCCGGAGCGCTGAGCGAGGCGCCGGGCGGCTGGGTCGCGAGCGTCGCCCTGGCCGATCCGGCTGTAAAACCGGCGCTGCAATCCGAACTGGCCGCCGCCTATCCCGGCGTCACCCCGCTCGATATCGCCGAGCTGGCCGGCCGTGTTCTCTCCATCGCCGAACGCATTGACCGGACCGCGCGGCTGCTCTCGCTGTTTGCCTTGCTGGTGGGCACCGCGTCGATGACCTTCATCGCGCTTGACAACGCGCGCCGGCGGGTGGCGGAAATCGCGGTACTCAAGGCGATCGGCGCCCGCCGCCGCCCGCTGCTCGCCGCACTGGCGATTGAGTATGGCGTGACCACCCTGCTGGGCCTCAGCCTCGGCGCCCTGGGCGGCTGGGGTCTCGCACGCCTCGCCTTCGCTGCGGAATTCGCCACCCCCCTCGGCCCTTTCAGCCTCCCGATTCTCGCCATGCTATTGCCGCTGGCCGCCGGCGTCACCCTCGCCGCGCTGCTCGCCTCGCTGCGATTGTTCGCCATCCGGCCGCTGGCCGCGCTGAAATCCATCTGAAGCTCTCAAGCATAACCCGATAGATTGAATACAAGCGCTGTACTTGCTCACCACCCGAATGACCCGCGCTGCACGGTGGGCCACAGAACCGCGCTGCAACTGCCGCCGCAGGCGCGGAGCTAAACGCTTCGCCGTATTTACAGCGCCTTATTTGCAATATTTCACGCGCACGCGGTAGCGGAGTTTGGTCTCGCTGTCCCTGGCGACGGGAACGCGGAATTCCGCCCAGAAGGCGGAGGTCCGGGTGTGGGGCACGCTTTCCTCCACCATCGTCCATTCGCCGCCGATGGGTTCGGTCACCAGCACCGTGGCCGGTTCGGCCTTGTGGTTGCGGAGGGAAATTTCGTAAGCCATTTCATAGGTGCAATTGTTGATGATCTTGAAATCGGTCTGTTTGCGCTCGGCCTTGATGTCAAACGCGCTGCCGATGCGCAGGTCGAGGGTTTCATCCTTGGGGGTATGGTCGATCTGATCCTCGCCGATGAACTGCGCGGCGCCGTCCTCTTCCTTCTGGTAAACCCGGACGATGCCCTTGGGCAGCGGCATGCCCATGTGATTCGCCTGCGAGTTTCTCAGGCGCAGGGCGACCTCTACTTTCTGCTCGTCGCCGCCGCCGTATTGCTGCGAGTAATACCACTGCTGGCCGCGCAGGCGCAGCACCTTTTCAACCTGCACACCCGCGGCCGAGAGCAGCGAAATCTGTTTCTGCTGATTCTCCTTCACCGTGGCGGGCCTTTGCAGCGTATAGAGATGATATTCAAAGAATGATTTCTCCTGGAACTGCGGGGCGGCCGCGGAGGCGCCGTCCATCGCGACCATGCCGCGCTGCTGCGGGCTGGCCTGCGGCTGCACCTGATTGACATCGCCGGCAATGAGCTGCAACCGCGCGTCGCGGTAGGTCGCGCCGGAATTATTCTGGATAGTTACCCAGCCGTCGAGCCCCGCCGATTTCGAATCGGCCGCCAGCGTGAGGACATAATCCGACTTCCATGAAATTCCCTGCGTGAGATACGACGCCTCGATGCTCTGTGGTTTGGTGGTGGAATTATCGAGCAGCCAGGCGAGGGTGGGCGTGGCGATGAGATTGGCCGGCACCTTGGGGAATTCATAGCGCGCCGCGAAATCTCCCGTCACAATGGAATCGCCGATCTTCCACACCGGGGCTTCGTTGTTTGAAAGGAGAACCGCCGGGATTTTTTTTTCGACGGTGGAATTGTTCTGGGTTTCACGCACGACCAGCGTGACTGGCTGGCCCACATACTTGTCGAGCAGTTTGCGCGGTGAGAGCAGGTCATATTCAAAATTCTGCTCGATGACATTCAGCCCGTCCGGGGCGGTGAGGCTTTTAATGCTCACCGTTTCCGGCATCAGCTGCTGTGCCACATCAGCAAAGTTGAGCGCAATTTTTCCCGTGGGAAGCGTCAACCGGCGACGGTCGGTCACGAGCGCGCGGCCGCTGTTGTAGATGGTGAGATTGACCCGCTCGCCATCCGCAGCCGTGGTGGTGCGAATTTCCGGCTCGCCCGCACGCAGTGGGGCGGTGGGCAGCAGAGAGACGACGGCCAGCGCGGCGGCGAGGACGGAGGGGAGAGCGGCGGCGAGGGGCGGCAGAAGGGTGAATGATTTCATGGCGATGACTCCGGTGCAATCATACCCGAGAGGCAAGCATTAGTTCCACCCTAGGAGTCCGTCCGAGTAATCCCCCCAACCGCGTTGAGAGCGCCGGAGGGGCGTATGCGAGACGCCGCGAGCGATGCGATGCCGCCAGCATCGTGAGCGAAGCGGCAACGAAGCAGACGCCCCTCCGCCGCCTCAACCCGGAGGGCACCGGGAGATTGCGGCCCGTCTGCTTCGTTAGGGCTTCGCTTGCGATACGCTCGGCATCGCGGCGCTCGCCCTGCCTCGCATACGGGCCGCAAGCCCCCGGTGCGCGGCGGGGGGATTACTCGGACGGACTCCTAGGGCGCCGGCATCCGATATCATCGCCGCGATGTTTCCGGCGCCCAAGAAATCT
>JAYVQF010000023.1:0-11941 GCA_043777195.1 Thermoanaerobaculia bacterium | reverse complement strand
TTCGGGCGACTCGGCAGTCCTCTTTGCTACTGTTATTTCGTTGCGGCCCCTAACGATCCGGCCCCGCGCTGGAATAATCGCGCGCGCGGTGAAAAGTCAAGCAGAAGCCTGAAAAAATATCGCGGGATGCCGCGTGAAATATATTTTTTGCCGCTTGCAATTCCGCCCGGCAAGAACTAAATTTTTCCCTGTAGCGACTGCTCGCTCCCGCGAACAGCATACCGCCCCAGGAGGCGCCTCATGGATCTCACGGAACCGGTCAAGCAGTTTCTTTCGGGCAAAGACAATGACTTCAAACGGCTCAACGCCAAGCACCACGAGTTGAGCGAAAAACTGGAAAAATACGCGCACCGCGCGGATCTGCCGCCAGCGGATCAGGAAGAGGAAAAGCGGCTTAAGCGGGAAAAATTGGCGCTCAAGGATCAGATGATCTCCATCGCCGACAAGTACCAGTCTGAACTGACAAAACTCGCCTCCTGAACCGGCGCCCGGCTCACCCCGTTTCCGGAAAGACCCGGCTTCCTGAAACCCCGGCACTCTGAACAACGCACGCGGGCCTGTGCGCCGCCTCCCAGAAATCATTTCATTTCACCCCCATGACCCAGCAAAATCTGCCTCTCAAGCCTGCGCATCATCCTCTTGAAGAAGGATCGGCCTCGCTTTCGCCCATTCAGAAACTGGCGCGCGAATTTCTGCGCGCGGAAGTGAAATGGCCGCGCGCAGTTCGCGAAATCGAACGCATCTTCATGATCGAAGCGCTGATTTTGTGCGCGGGAAACCGCAGCCGGGCCGCCGCGCTGCTTGGCATTTCACGCCAGACGCTGCTGATGCGGGTGGGGGAATTCGGGCTTGACAAGCACGAACGCACCGGCCCGCTCATGAAGCGCGGCACCGCCGCCGGCGGCAAGCGCTGAGAAAGACGCAACCCGGCGAACGACTGGGTTTGATTCGCAGCGAGAACATGCCCACCTTTTCGCACAGCTGGCTTCTCACCCTCGCCTACCACGGCGCCGGCTATTGCGGCTGGCAGATTCAGAAGAACGGCCTCGCTGTCGCCGCGGTGCTTGAGGGCGCGCTGAAACAGATCAGCGGCCATCGGGTCATCGCCCATGGCGCCTCGCGCACCGATGCCGGGGTGCATGCAGAGGGACAGCGGGTCCGCGTCTCATTGCCGAAAGCCTGGCGGGGCGCGGATCTTCAGCGCTCCCTCAATGGTTTGTTGCCGCCCGAAATTCGGGTGATGGCGCTGAATGCCTGCACCGATGATTTCAATCCTCGCCTCAAGGCGAAATTGAAATCTTACCGCTACCAATTCTTCAACGGTCCGGCGCTGCCGCCGTTTCTAAGTGGCACCCATCTCCACCTGCGCCGGCCGCTCTCGCTCACCGCGATGCGCGACGGCGCCGCGCGCTTTCTCGGCAAGCATGATTTCTCCGCTTTTCGCGCGGCGGCGGGCGCAGCCGCGCAACCGCACCGCACCATTGCGGTCAGTGAAATCATGCAGCCCGCGCCCGGCGTGATTCATTACCGGGTGGCGAGCCCCGGGTTCATGCACCAACAAGTCCGCATCATGGCCGGCACCCTCATTGAAATCGCTCAGGGAAAACGGGAAGTGGAAACCATCAGCGCGCTCTTGAAAAACGGCGGCCGCGCCGAAGCGGGTCTTACCGCGCCGCCGGAAGGGTTGGTTTTGGAATCAATCGAATACGCGGACCGGGCGTGAGAATCATTCAGGGCAATACAATGCTATTTGCTATTTGTAGGGGCGGAGCTAAGCTCCGCCCGAAGGTTCCCAAGATCCTCAGGGCGGAGCTTAGCTCCGCCCCTACAGTGAAATCGAGGAATGCCGGGCCAATTTATTTTGCGAAACGCACGATAGAATGACAGCCGTGCGAATCATCACCGCGTGGGTACTTGCGCTGGGCCTGCCGTTAATTGCGGGGGCCCACTCCAAGCCCACACCCCAGGCCCGGGGCCCCCGGCCGCAGGCCCGCCCGAGCCTGCTCCTCATCACGCTCGACACCACGCGCGCCGATCACCTCGGCTGCTATGGTTATAAAACCGCGCAGACGCCCAACCTCGATGCCCTCGCCGCGCGCGGGGTGCGCTTTGAAAATGCTTACGCCTCGGCGCCCATCACGCTGTCGTCGCATGCCACGATAATGACCGGCACTTTTCCGCCTCGCCACGGCGCGCGCGACAACGGCCTTTTCAAATTGAATCCCGATGTCGAGACGCTGGCGCAGGTGCTGAAGAAAAACGGCTACCAGACCGCGGCCTTTGTCTCGGCGGCGGTGCTCGATAGGCAATTCGGCCTCAACCGCGGCTTCGATCATTACGACGACAATGTGCGGGTTGGCGAGTTGCGCGCCTTCGGTTATCAGGAGCGGGCGGCCAATCAGGTGACGGAAGCAGTGGTCAACTATCTGCCGAAGCTGAAAAAGAGCGGCAAGCCCTTTTTCTTGTGGGTGCACTATTACGACCCTCATTTCCCCTATGTCGCGCCCAACCCCTTCAAGACCCAGTTCCGCAATTCCCCCTATGATGGCGAGATCGCCTTTGTCGATGAAAACCTCGGCGAGCTGTTCGCGGCGCTGAAAACCGCCGGGCTCGATCAGAACCTCTACACCGTCGCGGTGGGCGACCACGGCGAAATGCTGGGCGAACACGGCGAGCCGAATCACGGGGTTTTTCTCTACAAGAATGCTCTGCATGTGCCATTAATCATTGCTGGCCCTAAAATCAGAGACGGCGTGGTTTCGAATGCAGATAAACACGAAATTTTGCTTGCTGATCTGGCACCGACAATGGGTGAATTTCTATTAGCGAAACCATATCTATTGAAGACTGCGCAAGGGATTTCATTTGCTTCGTTCATTTATGGCAGAGGATTTCATCTACCTCCCGATTACAATTATGATTGTAATATCCGATATGCAGAGACATTCATGCCATACTTTTCATATGGAATGGCTCCGCAGATGTCAATCGTCGCAGGCAAATGGCATTACATCAGCTCACAACGCCCTGAGCTATATGACCTTGAAGCCGACCCGGATGAAATAGCAAACCTAATTGAAAAATATCCAGACAATCCAGATTTCAAAACCAGGTATGCGAAGTTTTTACCTCGATTTTTACTCTGCGTTGGCTCATCTTATAGCGATGTAAAACTCCCCATCCCCAACGCCAACGCCGACCCCGAGCTGTTGAAAGCGTTGGCGCAGCTCGGCTATGTCGGCAATTCCGGCGGCGGGACGGAGAATTTGCCCGACCCCAAAACGGTGATCGACATCCTGCCGAAGTTGCGCCATGCCGAGGAACTTTCCGGAAATGGAAAATATGCGGAAGCGGCGGCGATCTATGAAGAGGTGCTGCGCCGCACGCCGAATAATTTCAATACCTACGGCCTGCTCGCCAATGCCCGGCTCGCGCTGGGGCAACCGCAGGAGGCGCTCAAACTCTACCGCGCCGCGCTGAAGCTCAACCCCCGCCTTGATTTCCTGCGCCTGGGGGAAGCCAATTGCATGGCGGCGCTCAATTATCCGCAGGCCGAAAGCAAACTCCGCGTTATCATCAAGGACAATCCCCGCAACGCCGACGCCTTCATGGCCCTGGGAGATTTTCTCCACAAACACGATCGCCTTGATGAAGCCCGCGCGGTTTTCAACGCCGCCCGCGCCGCCGGCCATGATGATGCCGAACTGCGCTTCCGCATCGGCGAGGATGAATTGCGCCGCGCCCGCCGGGCCAGCGCCGAGAAAGAATTCCGCGCCGCCATCGCCTTCAACAAATATCACGCCGAGGCGCTTGCGGCTCTGGCCGAACTCATCGCCAAGCGCGACCCCGCCGCCGCCGCCGGCTTATATCGTCGCGCGATTGAGGAACGACCCGATCATGCGGATTGGCGAGCGGCGCTGGCGGTGCTCGGGAAATGATTCCGGGGCAGGCGGATTTGTAGAGACGCGACATGTCGCGTCTCAAACCCCGATCCATCACGAATGCAAAATTTAACGGCGCCCGCATCGCGGGTTGCCATCGCGTGTTGCGAGGTCTACGCCGACGGCGTCGCGCCGGGCAAGGGCCTGATGATCACCGAACGGCCCTCGTCATTTTGCAATTGCGCACCCTCGGCAAATTCACTGCGCACCATCGCCAGGCCGATGACTTTATTCTGCTGCGGGGAAAAGACCGCGCTGGTCAACGCACCCGCCTGCTTGCCATCATGCAGAAGAGGCCCCGGCATTGGCACTGCATCGCCGGCAATATCCACCGCGCACAGCCGCCGGTTGGCGTGGCCGCGCGAACGAACCCGCTCGACAATCTCCTGGCCGATGTAGCAGCCCTTGGTGTAGCTGACGGAAGCCCGTTGATTGAGTTCGGGAAGAATGTTTTGTTCGGTGTAATCACGGTCGCAGGCGGGGATGCCGGATTCGATGCGCAGGATCTCCATCGCCTCGGGCGACCCCGCGATCGCGCCGGCGCGGGTGAGCGCGGCGGTGACGCCGGGCAGCGCGCCGCGATCGCACAGCAGATCCATCCCGAATACGGCGGTGCGCTTGCGGGGCCAGCGTTCAATCGGAATCCCGTCGAGTGTGCCGCGGCCGGAAATCAGCGCCAAGCCCAGGCTTGCCAGAATTTCCGCGGCACGCGGCCCGGCGAGGGTGAGGAATCCGGTCTGCGCGGTGATGTCCTTCATTTCCACCTTGTCCGCGTGCAGGTAACGATCGAGCCGGTCGAACAGGGTGCCGCGCCGCGCGGCGGGGCCGGCCACGAGAAAATCTTCGTCGCGCCGCATGATCCAGACCTGCGCGAAGGGATGGGCCTGCGGATCGAGGATGAAGGCGCGGCAGCCGCTCCAGGGCGCCAACGCCTTGATATCGTTGGAACACTGCCCGTGCAGAAACGACGCGGCATCGCGGCCCCGCAGGCTCAGCCGGGGCCGCTCGGAGAGATCGAACCAGGCGGCGCCTTCATGCGCGGCGGTATATCCGGGGGGAATGGGCATGCGCAAATTATTTCGTTTCTTATTTCGATTCGGGTGTGCCGCGATTGACGGCTTTGTTGCGATTGCCGACTTTGTTGCGATTAAAGAACGCCCGCACCGCCGCAGCGGCTTCCGGCTGCGTCAGCGCGAGGGCGAATGCGGCGGATTCCCGGCGCGCGCGGCTGCCGTGGCTCAGATG
Source organism: Thermoanaerobaculia bacterium (assembly GCA_043777195.1). GTDB lineage: Bacteria > Acidobacteriota > UBA4820 > JAYVQF01 > JAYVQF01 > JAYVQF01. The sequence goes on along the minus strand of JAYVQF010000023.1, from coordinate 6,755 downwards.
CGCATGCAGAAGCCGCTGCGCTTGCGTGGGGGCTGCAGGAAGCCCGGAAAGTTCCGGCACCGGGAGGGGCTCCAAACGGGCGGCGGCCGGCACCAGCCACGGGATGTCGCCGGGCGCAATTCCGCTCATGAGCTCACTGGCCGGGTGAGGAAGCGGCCGGCGAGTCGGGCTTGACCGGCGGGGTCGTCATGCCGGGCACCGGCGTTGGGGAATAGACCGGGACCGCGAGTGAGCGGGGCGCCGCTGATTTCTTGCGGGCGGCGGCGATGCGTTCCTGAAGCCGCAGCGCGGCGGCGTCATTGGCGGTAAGCAATAGCGCGCTGCTGACGGCGGCTTCGGCTCCTTCGAAATCATTGAGCGCCAGCTTGATGCGCGCGAGTTGCACATAGCCGGGCGTATCGGGCGCGTCCCGCAAGGCCCGGCGCGTCCAGCTGTCGGCGCTCAGTGTGAGCCCCAACTGTAATTCCAACCGGCCCTTCAAGAGCGCGAGACGGGCGCCGATAAGGCCGGAAACCGGCCCGGGCGCGGACGGGGAGCCCAGCAGGGGCTCAAGCGGCGCGAAGGCGATTTCCGCCGCTGAAACCTTCTGGTCGTCGAGCAGGGCGGCGGTGAGGCGGGCTCGGGCGCGCATGAAATCCGGCGAAGTTTCCATTGCGGTTTGCAAATAACCGATGCGGGTCGCGAGCGGGAGGGTGCTGCCGGCGCGCAGATACAGTTCCAGCGCTCCCCCGCTCGGCTCGCTTCCCGGGCGCCGCGCCGGCAGCAGCAGCGGGACCGCGAGCTGCCGCTCAACTCGCGCCAGGAAGGCGGGCAGGGCGTCCCAGCCGATTTTTTCCTCAACCCGCACCGGTGCAAAGGGACGGGCGAGGGAGATCAGGCGCAGACTGATGCGCACGAACTCCCCTTCCACCGCAACCGCGCCGGCCAGGAAAAAATCGGCGTGCGCGCGGCGCGCGAGTTCCTGCTGGCTGGCCAGGGAAAGCGATTCGGGGTCGGCGATGCCGGCGTCGTCGGCAATATCTTCCAATGCGGCGGGATCGAGCGCGTCGGAACCATTCCATGCAAGCCGCTCGGCGAATTCATCCGCCAGTCCCTCCGCGAGGGGGGCGTATCGTTCGTCCGTGTTGCTGACATCGAAGGGCAGCACGGCCACGCGCGGCGGCGCGGCGGTCGCCAGCAGCGGCGCGGCAAGAAGCAGGAGCATAAGGGCGGAGAGGCGAAATTCAGGGTGCGTCATCGGCGGTTTCCCATTCATCGGCAGAGAGAGAATCATAACCGTAGCGCGGGGTAAAAATCTCGACCGGCAGGCCATTGTGAAAATAAATCTTGGTCAGACGGCCGTCAAAGCCGGTCAGGATTTCGTAGGGAAGGGTGCGCCCCCAGCGCGCCCAGTCGCCGAGCGACGGGCCATCGCCGCCCAAAAGCCAAACCGGCGCGTCGGCGGCGGCGTGATCGGGCCAGCGTACCGTGGTGAGATCCATCGAGATGCGGCCCAGCACCGGCACCCGCTCGCCCGCCGCCAGCAGCCAGGCCTGCCCGGCGATCGCCCGCGGCACACCGTCCGCGTAACCCACCGGCAATACCGCAATGCGGGTCTCATGTCGCAAAATCAACTCAGGCCCGTAGCCCACCGCATGGCCGGCGGGCAGCCATTTGCTGAGCAGCGGATAGACGGCGAGCGAGGTGGCGCACTCGGTTGCGGTGTCGTTCACGCCACTCACCAGCGCCAAGCCCGCCCGGCCGCCCGCATTCGGCGCGGCGCCCGTCCGCAGTGCCGCAGAATTTGCGAGATGGCGCGCGCCGGGAAAATCCGAGAAGCGGGCGGAAATTTCCATGAAGGCGGTTGTCTGGTTTCCCGTCAAGACTTCCGACGATGATTCCGCTGCGGCGAAGTGGGAATATAATCCTTCCAGCCGCAAAAATTTCGCCGTGCGCAAAATGTCCAGCGCCGCGATGGCCTGATCGGGCGTCAGCCCCAGCCGTCCCATGCCGGTGTCGAATTTCAGATGAATTACGAACGGCTTTTCCACCGACGCGCGAGCTGAAGAAAACGCCGCAGCCGCCTGCAGCAATTCCAGCGACACCACGCCCAGCAATAAATTCGCTTCATACACCGCAGCCAGTTGATGGGGAAAACAACCGGATAATAAAAGCACGGGCGAGGCAATCCCCGCCCGGCGCAATTCCAATCCCTCTTCCAAAGTGGCGACCCCAAACCCATCCGCTTCGCCTGCCAGCGCGCGCGCGACCGGCACCGCCCCCAGACTGTAAGCATTCGCCTTGATCACCGCAAAAAACGGTCCCGCGCCGGCAAGCGCCCGCACCGCCCTCGCATTCGCGAGCACGCGATCCAGATCCACCAGCTGCGCCGCAGGGCGCAAGCCGCGCGACTTCCAAAAGCGGGCGCGCAGCGGGGGAAGACGGGAGAAGAGGGTGGGGGCAGACATGGGTGAGAGCGGAATTTAACCATGAAAGCGCGCGCGGGAACGGGGGCGAGGCACGCAGAGGGTAGCGCTGAATGTTACGGGCGGTCAGGCGCGAAAATCTTGTGCTTGACTTATGGTAACTTATTAGTTACTATAATCATGTCCATGAAAATCACGATCCGGGAATATCTCGATACACAGGGCCGCTCGCCGTATGGCCGGTGGTTCGCCGGTGTGAACGCCGAGGCCGCCGCCAAAATCGCCAGGGCGCTTTACCGGATGGAAGCCGGGAATTTTTCAAGCGTCAAAGGCGTGGGCGGCGGTGTGTTCGAATTCCGGATCGACTTCGGCCCCGGATACCGCGTTTACTTCGGCAAAGACGGCAACTCGTTCGTCATCATGCTCGGCGGGGGTACGAAGGCGAGACAAGGCGCGGACATCGCTCGCTCCCGGCAGTTAGGGGTCGTAAAGAAATTAAATGAACAGTCTGACCGCCGATTCATCCCGACTGGCTTCGTTGCTCGTCGCTTACATGCCCTCGGGCATGCGCGCTCCTCGCGCCTCGCCATTCGGGCGACTCGGCAGTCATCTTTGTTCATTTAATTTCTTTACGACCCCTTATGGCAAGACTACAAGCGTCGAAAACTTCAGCCTTGATATACCAGGAGAACCTTATGACCCTCACCCGAGACTTCAAACAAACCGTGATGGCGCGCGTGGCCCGTGAGCCCCGCTTCCGCGAAGCGCTGCTCACCGAAGCCCTCGACGCCTTCCTCACCGGCGACGCCGTGAGCGGCCGCGCGATACTGCGCGACCTCATCAACGCCACCGTGGGTTTTGAGGCGCTCGCCGACCAGACTGAGATCGCTCCCAAAAGCCTTCATCGCATGCTGTCGCCAAAGGGCAATCCCACCACCGAGAACTTCTTCGCCATCATCGGCGCGCTACAGCGCGATTCCCGTCTGCGTCTGCGCGTCAGCGCCGCGCCTGCGGCTATTCATGCCCATGTCCATTCCCATTCACTTTCCGAGCCCGCCCGCGCCGCCCCAGCCCTGCGCTTACACGAGCGGGCACCCGCGTACAGGGGCGCAAGACAGAAAAAAAAGTGAGATGCACAGGATGACCCAAGTCGCTTAATGGGAAGATACGGTCACGGATAAATTCCTCTCATACGCAATTTGATTTCCAAATCATGCTCTTGAGTTCATGTGCCCCCTCACCCGCTGGCTTCGCCATGACAGGGATTCAGATTCCGCACGCTCCCGCGTGCGGCCCCCTGAAGGGGGAGAGGCGGTTCGGTTACGCACGCTTGCTCATGACGGTCGTTCCCATTCTGCCCGTGAAGCGTTCGCGTTCGCGTGCCCCCGGTTTCTGTAATTCTCCCCGACACCCTACGATCCGCAGACGGTCGGGTCTTAGACCCGCCCCTACGACACCCTTTACAATGTGATGCTGGACCGCGTGGATATGCCAGCGAGAAATTCCAAATAGAGCGACGCGATTGAACTACTGCATTCAACGAGATCATCGGTGACACAAATGTACCAATACAAAATGGTCCAAATCCCGCTCAACATCAAGGTTCAGGCGAGCCAGCAAAGGGGAAGCGAAGCCGCGAGCTACCTGGAAGGCATCGTCAACGCCTCCGCCTCCGAGTATGGGCCGTTCGCCAGGGCGGACAGCGGAGGCCCCGGGTGAAGAGATCCTTGATCGAAAGTTGTTCCTGCCCAAATTGCAACGGGCCGATTACTCCACCCCGCGCCGGCGGGGGAATGGGCCGGTGCGGTTATTGCGGCGCCAGCGTGCTTCTCAACACGCCCGTGGTTGCTCCGCCGCCACTGCCGCATCCGGGCATGCCGCGCCATTGCGAGTGCGGCCGCCTCGGAGAAAATCGCTGCGTTGCTTGCTCCGCGCCGATCTGCGCGGAGTGCTCGGTATGCCTGCGTGAATATGACCTTGGCCAAATTCTTTCATCAAAAGGAGTCCGATCCGTCCATCGAACCTATTACATCGATGCGCTCAGTTCCTCCGTCTCCCTGAGCGCCACCCACTGCGTCGCATGCATGGACGCCACATTGATCCGGTGGCTCGCTGCCGCCGCGCCCAACTCATAAGGAGCACATGATGTCACCCCCGAAATCGCAGTTCGAAGGATACAGAAAGTACACGGTCGGCGGCTACGAATATGTCATTTCCTACTTTGAAGCGAAGTTCACAGGCAGCGGCACGCCCATGATGGTGGCTGATCAGTTCACCGCCTTCGTTGAATGGTGGGCGGCGCAGGGCTACGAATTTTTGCGGGTTGATGAAGTCCCCTATCGAGTCACCCCCGGCTGTCTCGCCGGATTGTTTGGCGCGAAAGAAACATACGGCTATTCCACCGTGGTCGCCTTCCGAAAGAAATTGGGATGAGCCGCATTACAATCGCGCTGATCCGCTGGTATCAGCGCTGGGCGCCCGGCAGGGTTCGGGAAGCATGCCGGTTTGAACCTTCGTGTTCAAACTACATGATTCTGTCGGTGCGCAAATTCGGGACGCTGGGTGGCATCACTAAAGGAGTGGATCGCATTCTGCGATGCCGCCCTCCCCTTGGCGGGGAGGATCATCCGTGATCATGAGCAAATTGCAAATGATGAATCACGCCCGCTTGCATTCCCTCGATGGCGCGGCCACGGGTTCGGGCGCGACCTCCCCGCTCGCTTCACCCTCGGAGCGAGGTGATGGAACCCCTCGCCCACGCCCGCACTGCAGGCGTCACCCGCGCGGAGCGCGGGGTCTGAATGTCGAAACGAGCGGGGAGAGGGTGGCGCGAAGCGCCGGGTGAGGGCTGAGGAAATCTGCAAGCGCCGCCGATTCCGGCCGGTCAAAAAGCAACCCGCACCCAACCCCCACCTTTGGCGAACCCTCTCCCGTTGGGCGTCGCCAAACGCGAGAGGGGAGCAGCTCCGCCCCCCGCCCCCGAATCCCGACCGCCTCCCCTCAATACACCTCATTCGGCTGTATATCCGCAAACATCGTCATATTCGCCAGGAACGCCAGCTTGATTTTGTCCACTGGCCCGTTGCGCTGTTTGGCGATATAGACCGTGGTTTCGTTGCGCTCTTCGGGGGTGTCGGCCTGGAAGTTGCGCTGGAGGAAGGCGACCAGGTCGGCGTCCTGCTCGATGGAGCCTGATTCGCGCAGATCGCTCAGCTGCGGCGGTTCGTTGGGGCCGCGCTTTTCCGGGGCGCGGTTGAGTTGCGCCAGAGTGAGCACCGGGACGCGCAATTCCTTCGCCATCTCCTTGAGTCCTTTCGACATTTCGCCGATCTCCACCGCCCGGTTTTCCGGTCGCCGGCTGGAGCTGCCCATGATCTGCAGGTAATCCACGATGATGAGGTCGAGCTTCTGCCCTTTCGCCTCCATGTCTTTTGCGAGGCGGCGGGCCTTGGCGCGCATCAGCGGATGGGTGGTGCCGGCACCGTCGTCCACATGGATGGGCAGGGCTTCCAGGGATTCACGCACTTCCAGCAGCGAATCGCGCTGCGCGTGGCTGAGCTGCGATTTGCGGAACTGCTGCATGTCGAAGCGCCCCTCGCTGCACAGCATGCGCTGGTAGAGTTCCTCGGAAGTCATTTCGAGGGAGAAGATGAGAACCCCGTGGCCGCTGCGCGCGACATTCATGGCGATCGAAAGCGCGAACGAACTTTTGCCGACGCCGGGCCGTGCGGCGACCACCCACAGCTGGCCCTGGTGGAGCCCCGTGGTCAGGCGGTCGAGTTCGATGAAGCCGGTGGGGACGCCGCCGCCGAGCGGTTCGCCCGAACGCACCCGCTGCAATAATTCTTCCAGCCCCTTGCCGATCTCCGGCAGGGCGCGGTAATCGCGGGTGAGGTGGGCGCCGCCCGCCTCGAAGATTTTCTTTTCCGCATCGTTGAGCAGGCCCGGGGAATCTTCTTCGCCCGCCAGGGCCGCCCGTGAAATTTCCTGCCCGGCCTGATAGAGACTGCGCTGCAGCGCCTTGTCGCGCACGATGCCGCTGTAGGCGCCGAGGTTGTCAAGGCGCGGCATGCCGTCCATCAGCTGCATCAGGTATTCGAGGCCGCCCGCCTCGGTGAGCATGCCGTCGGTTTCGAGACGATCCTTGACCGTCACCGGGTCAATGGCGATGCCCTTCTCAAAGAGCGCCAGCATGGCGGAAAAAATCCGCTGGTGGCCGTTGCGGTAGAAATGGGCCGCCGTCAACCCGCCGCCGGCCTCGCCGACCGCGTGGTTGATCAGGTCGGGCTTGACCAGGATGGCGCCCAGCACCGAGCGTTCGGCCTCGACGGAATGGGGCAGCGCCTGTTC
>JAYVQF010000022.1:0-11967 GCA_043777195.1 Thermoanaerobaculia bacterium | reverse complement strand
CCGCCGCGCTGATGAGTTACGCGCGCGGCCGCGAATTCGTCGAGGAGGTCACCATCTTCGGCAATTCGCTGCATCTGCTGGTGAAGGGGGAAATGAACGACGACGCCATCGCCGCCGACCTCACGCGCGGCGCACACGCCGCCGTCCGCGTCCGCCCCATCGCGCCGTCGCTCGAGGATGTCTTCGTGCGGCTGACCAGGCTGCAGACGGAGAATGGTGGGAACGGCAACTTGCCATCGGCATTCGCCCACCCGCACACGCCTCATCCTGACGATATCACCCGCGAGGCACAATGAACGGCTTCTGGGCGGTTCTCAAAAAGGAACTGGTGCAAATGCGCCGGGACACCGGGACGCTGCGTTTCGCCCTCATCATTCCGATCTTCCAACTCTGCCTGTTCGGCTTGATCGACACCAATGTCCGCCATGTGCCCCTCGCAGTCTTCGACCAGAGCCGCACCCAGGCGAGCCGCGAATTTATTTCCCAGCTGGAAGCCAGCAGCGTCTATGACTATGCGATCAGCGCCCGTTCCATCGATCAGGTGCGCGCCGAAATCGTGGCCGGGCGGGCGCAGGCAGGCGTGGTGATTCCGCCTGAGTTCGCGCGCAAAATCCTGGCGGGCGAGCCGGCCGACATCCTCATCATGATTGACGGATCTGATTCGAGCGTGACGGCGCAGACGATGGCGGCGGCCAACGGCGTGGTCTTTTCCCGTTCGCTGCAATCCCTGCTGCGGCGCGCCGGGGTGAAAGATCCGCCGCTGCGGCTGCACCCGCTGATCCTTTTCAACCCCGATTCCCGCAGCGCCAATCTGCTGATTCCCGGCCTGGTTGCCATCCTCCTCACCTTTTCCGGCACGCTGCTAGCCGCCTTCGCCATCGTGCGCGAACGGGAGCGCGGCACCCTGGAGCAGTTGATGGTGACGCCCGCCTCGCCGCTCGCCATCGTGCTGGGAAAATTGATTCCCTATCTCCTGCTCGGCTTCGTGCAGTGCCTCTTCGTGGTCGCCCTCATGGTCTTCGTCTTCCGCGTGCCGGTGCACGGCAATGCCTTTCTGCTGTTCGCGCTGTCCATCGTCTATCTCTTCGCGCTACTATCGCAGGGCTTGCTGGTCAGCTCCAAGGCGAAAACCCAGACCGAGGCGATGCAGCTGGCACAGATGACCCTGCTTCCGTCGATCATGCTCTCGGGTTACATCTTTCCCATCGCCTCGCTGCCCAAGCTTTTGCAATATGTCGCGCAGATTCTCCCCGCCACTCACTTCATTGCCATCTCCCGCGGCATCTCCATCCGCGGCGCCAGCTTCGTGGATCTGTGGCATCATGTGGCCGCGCTGATCCTCATTTCGGTGGTGCTGGTGACGCTCAGCGCCCGGGCGTTCAAGAAAACCACTGCATAACATATAACGATGAGCCCGGAGCGATAAGCGATGAGCGATGAACCAGGAGGGCGCACGCCGGCCCGGCTTCAATGCAATTCGTTCATTTATAATTCCACGCTGCTCGCAACTCTTCGTTCATCGCTCCGCGTTCATCGTTCATCGCTTTCCATGCACTCCGGCCACGGCATTCTCTTTGTGCTTTCCGCCCCCTCGGGCACCGGGAAGACCACGCTCGCGCACCGGTTGGTGCAGGAAATGGACGGCCTGCGCTTCTCGGTCAGCCACACCACGCGCGCGCCCCGCGGGAAAGAACGGGACGGCATTGATTACCATTTCGTCAGCGCCGCGAAATTCGCAGGCATGGTAAAAAAAGGCGAATTTCTCGAGCATGCGGAGGTGTTCGGCCGCCGCTACGGCACCGCGCTGTCCGAACTGGCGCGCGCGAAGGGGACGGACGAAGATCTGCTGCTCGACATCGATGTGCAGGGCGGCGCGCAGATGCGCAAGAAGCGGCGAGACGCCGTGCTCATTCTGCTGCTGCCCCCCTCGATGGCCGAGCTGGAACGGCGGCTGCGCAATCGCGGCGAGGACGCCGGCGGTGAGATCGCCAAGCGGCTCAAGACCGCCGCCTGGGAACTGACCTTCGCGCGCCACTACCATTACCTGGTGGTCAACGACGACATGGACCGCGCGCTGCACGAACTGAAAGCCATCGTCACCGCCGCCCGCGCGCGCCTCGCGCTACGCCGGCCGCTGGTCAAAGCGCTCCAAGCGGAATAGCTTATTTCGCAAGATTGGCCGATCAAGGCACCGCGCCGTGGGATTGGGGCTTGGGGCTTGGGGCTTGGGGGTGATGAGTGGCCATTGTGCTTCTATCTTTAACATTCATCGTTTCGTAATCAAAATAATAGTTTTTCGCGCCTCGTTCATTTCTGAACCCCAAGCCCTCTCCAAATGGCCAATCCTCTCAAATATCTATTGCCGTGGCCGCAGCGCACGCTGCCGCTCGATCTCGCGAAGGAATTCGACCGTGAGGCGCCTGCGTGGCTGGAGATCGGCTTCGGCAACGGGGAATTCCTCGCCGACATCGCCGCGTCGCATCCCGAAGTGAACCTCCTAGGCGCCGAGCTGGCGCAGTTTGCGGTTCGCCAGGGCGCTTATCGCTTGGACAAAGTGGGCGCGCAGCACGCGAAACTGGTGATGGGCGATGTGCGCGCATTTTTGAAATACGCGCTCGCCGGCGGCAGCTTGCAGCGCATCTATGTGAATTACCCCGATCCCTGGCCGAAAACCAATCATGCGGGCCGCCGGCTGCTGCGCCCGGAAAACCTGCGTGAGATGGCGCGGATTCTCACGCCGTCAGACGCCGCGCAATCAACGGGCAGACTGGAAATCGCCACCGACCACGCGGATTACGCGCAGGAAATCGCCCGCGCCCTGCCGCAGGGCGGCTTTCGCGCAACCCATGCCTCGCCTTGGCTGGTTCATCGCGAAGACTATTACGAAACCAAATACGAGCGGAAGTGGCGGGCGGAAGGCAAACCGCTGCACTATTTCATCTATGAGCCGAGCAGATCAGAGCCGGAATAAAAGCCAGAATAAGAAAACCGCTAAAGGCGCCAAATCCGCGAAATAGAATCTGAGATGGGCGCAGGGTGATAGTTGTTTCGTTTGGCGTGTTTCGCGTATTTCGCGGTTTTCTTGAAATCTTATCCGAGTGGCGTGACTTTGGTGACGACGCGGTCGCCGCCTTTTTGTCCGAGTCCCGCGCCCGAATTTTCCTCGGTTCGCGCGATGAAATAAAGGCGGTCGGCAGTGTGCGCGAATGATTCGGTCGCGCTGTGGTCGGCGGTGAAACTGATGAGATACATGCTGGCCTTGAGATGGACCTTGCTTTCGGCGGCCAGCGGCCATCCTTGCGCATCCAACCAGATTTTCATCGAGGTCTCATATTTCTTGATCCGCTTGCGATCTTTTTCACTCAGCGTATTGCGCGGGGTCACCACGATGAGCGTGGCCGGTTTCCCCTGGTAATTCTCGGCGTGGCTGTCCACCAGCGTCGCGCCCTCCAGCCGGAGCAGCAGTCCGGGCGCCGCGTCGAGCAGTGCGGCCGCGCTGGTTGCGCTGAGCTCCGCCAGTCCGCCGCTTTTCGGCGCATCCGGATGGCGCTGCTGTTCCGCATTCTCCCGGCGCGCCATTTCAATCTGCGCCGCGCTCCACGCCAGGTGAATTCCGGCGGCATCCTGCAGGGCGTCGATGCTCGCGCTTTTTTCGTTGCGAGAGGCGGTGCCCTCGTCGTCATTGCTGCCGGTGGAGCGGATCTCAATGCGCGCGGCGAAGGCGCCCGCGGGTTTCAGTGCCGAGAGTTTGGCGCGCAGATCGGCCAATGCGTCGGCGCGCAGTGCGGCGGAGGCAAGCAGGGCAAAGCTTAGAACCAGCAGAAATGCAGTCTGTTTCATGGAAGAAGGATATTCGAACCGATGAGCGCGATACGGGGGGGCTACACGCGACCGCTTTTGTTCACCGCTCATCGTTGCGTGTTCATGGCTATTCTTCCGGCCCGCCGCCCAGAGGGTAGCTGATGGTCAGCTTGACCGACTGCTTGTCCTTGCCAGCGCCCATCGTCACGGTGTATTCACCCGCAGGGAGAAATACAGGGTTGCCCTCCTGCGCCTCGGGCGGGTCAATGCGCTCCGCCTTATCGCGCTGCAAATCCCACACCACGCGGTTGAGACCGGCTTCGCCCGGCCCCTTCAGCTCGCGCACCTTATGGCCGGCGGCGTCGGTGATTTCAAGTTTCACCCCGTCATCGTTTTTTTCCCGGAGGTAATAATTGAGGGTCGCACCCATCGGCGGGTTTTTCACGCCATACAAATTATGGCCCCAGACGCCGCCACGATCCAGCAGATAAAAGCCGAACGCAGGGCGGGGGATGAAAAGCACTGCGGACTTCGCCAGCGCCTCGGGGGTCAGTTGTTCCAGTCCGGTGAGGTCGTCCAGGATGAAAATCGAACGGCCATGCGTACCGGCGACCAAGTCATGCTCGCGCGGGTGGATCTGCAGATCGTGCACCATCACCGGCGGCAGCGATTTGCCGCGCAGCGAGAACCAGCCGGCGCCGCGATCCAGCGAGAAATAGACGCCATTTTCGGAGCCGCAGAAGAGCAGGTTCGCATTGGCCGGATCTTCGCGCACCACTTTCACCGGAAACCCTTCCGGCAGTCCGGCGGAGATCTTCTGCCAGCTTTTGCCGGAATCGCGGGTCGTGTATAGATATACGCGATTGTCGCCGGTTCGGTGGCCATCAAAGCTGGCGTAGGCGGTGTTGAGATCGAAATGTGAGGCCTCGATGCGCGACACCCAGGTGGCAACGGGCAAGCCGGCGGGCTGGGCCAGCCGTTCCCAATGCGCGCCCTCATCGCGGGTCAGCCACAAATTGCCATCGTCGGTGCCGGCCCACAGGAACCCCTTCTGCTTCGCGGATTCGCTGAGCGCCACCACGGTGCCGTGATTTTCCGCGCCCGAGCCGACGGTCAGGATTTTTTTCGGGTCGAGATTGGACAGGTCGGGCGAGATCGCCGTCCAGTCGCGCCCTTGGCGGGTGTATTTGAAAATCTCATTGCCCGCGAGATAGAGCGTGTCGGGGTCGTGCACCGAGAGGACGAGCGGGCTGTCCCAGTTGAAACGGAAGCTGGGCGATCCCTCCTTGGGAACCGGGTGCATGAAGGTGAACCGGTTGGTTTTCAAATCCATCCGCCCGGCAAATCCCTGCTGCGCTTCCGCGTAGATGATCCGCGCGTCGCGCGGGTCAATCTGCGCGTAATAGCCGTCGCTGCCCCAGACCTGGAACCAGTCCTGGGTCGAGGCGTGCCGGGCGTTCTCCTCGCTCTCGCCGAACCGCGCTCGGCCGCGCGAGGGGCCGCACCAGGTGCCGTTGTCCTGAAGCCCCCCGCAAATTGTATAGGGGAAATCCATCCCCAGCCCCAGTTCATAGAATTCTCCCAGCGCGATGCTGTCGAGATAGCGCCAGCTTTTTGCGCGATCCCAGCTCTCATACACACCGCCGTCGGTGCCCGAGAGCAGATGGGCGTTGTCCAGCGGGTCCACGATCAGCGAATGAAAATCGCCGTGCGCGATCTCATTGCCGTTGGCGCGGAATGTTTTTCCGCCGTCGTCGGAGATCGTCAGGGCGAAGGCCATCACATAGATCCGGGTTTCGTCCTTCGGGTCAACCGTGATCTTGCCGAAATAAAAACTGCGCGGGGCCAGCGAGCTTCGCCGCACCCAATGCGCGCCGCCATCTTCCGATTTGAAGACGCCCCCGGCGGGGCTCAGCCAATTGTGCAAATCCACGGTGCCGGAGTCGTCCGCCTCTATCAACGCATACAGATGGTCGGGATTGGCCCCATACAGCGCCAGGCCGATGCGCCCGGTCTTGAGCGGCAGGCCGGAGGTCAGCCGCGCGAACGATTTTCCGCCGTCATTCGATTTGTAAATGCCCCCCTTGTCGCCGAAACCACCGGAGACAAAGCTCCACGGGGAGCGGCGGCGGGCATACATCACGGCATAGACCGTTTCAGGGCTGCGCGGGTTGAGCAGCACATCCATGCAACCGGTGTTGTCGTCAATCTGTAGAATGGGTTTCCAGTTCTTGCCGCCGTCGTCGGTTTTGTAAAGGCCGCGCTCGTGATTGGCATCCCATAGATGGCCCATCACCGCCGCATACACAATATCGGCATTCTTCGGGTGAATCGCCAGCCGCGGAATGTCACGGCTGTCGGGCAACCCCGTCTTCGTGAAGCTGTCGCCGCCATCGGTGGATTTGTAAATCCCATCGCCCCAGCTGGAGGAATTGCGGCCATTGCCCTCGCCGCCTCCAGCATAGACAATTTTTTCATCCGAAGGCGCCACCGCGACGCTGCCAATGGATAGCATCGCCTGATCGTCGAACACCGGTTTGAAGGTGATGCCGCCATTTTCAGTCTTAAACAGACCCCCGGTCGCGGTGGCGACGAACCAACTCTGCGATTTACCGGGCACCAGGGCGATCTCGCTCACCCGGCCGCCCATATTGGCCGGCCCCACCGCCCGCCAACTCAATGGCTTCACCGTCTCAGCGGTGATCTTCACCGGCGGCGCGGTCACCCCGGCGGCTGGCAGCCTGGCCGGTGCGGCGGCATACAGCGCCGAAAATGTAGAGAGCAGCGTGAAAGACGCCAGTGAGCGGTGAATACGAAGAAGTGTGAACATGCGAACCCCTATGGAAAGATTCAGTGGCGCAGTTTAAGGGGGGCGAGGAAGGACGATCCGTTCCCGGTCTCCCCGTTTAGCGTTCGCGCTCCCGTGTCCCCTTCCCTTTACAATCTCCCCGGTGTCCACCTCCGCCCTGATCGCGCTTTATTGCGCCCTGGTTATGCTGGTTGCGGGTTTCGCCGCCGGAGAGACCGCGCTTTTTGCGCTTCGCTGGTGGCGGCGGCGGGCGCTGCGGCGCGACAAGCGGCTGGCGCCGCTGCTGGACGAGCTGGAGAAACGGCCGGGGCGGCTGCTGTTCGCCCTGCTTGCGGGCAGCGAAATTGCCGGTATCGCTGCGGCCATGACGGCGGACGGACTGCGCCACCGGATCATCGGCGGCGCGGGACTGGGCGGATTTTTCATCGCCGCCGCGCTGACCGGCCTGTGCACCGCCCTGCTGGGAGAATTGCTGCCGAAAATTTACGCGGCCTCGCGTCCGGAAACGGTGGCGGGACGGCTCGCGGCACCGTTGAAGCTGTGGCTGCGCTTTGCCGGGCGGGGTGCGGACTTCCTGGGGGTGGGCGCGGAAACGGAACGGCCCGACCGGGGCGCCGCAGACATCACCGCCGTGGTTGCGCAGGCGCGCGCCGGCGGCCAGCTCAGCGAACAGGAGGCCCGCCTGCTCACCGGCCTTGACTCGCTGGGACGCCTGCCGATTTCGGCGGTGATGACCCCGCATCCCGATGTCGAATGGGTGGCGGCGGACGCCAGCATTTCCGCGGCCTCGGATCTCATGCGCCGCACCGGCTTCACCCGGCTGGTGCTCTATGATGCCGCCGGCGAAAACTGGCCGGGATACATTCATGCGGCCGACCTGCTGCGCGCGCAGGGCAGCGAGAGCGGCGATGCGGAGGACAACCTGCTCGGCATGATGCGCGGCGCGCCGCTGGTTCCCGCCCACGCGACCGTCCGCCAGGGATTGGCCGCCTTGATCAAGGCGCGCGCCCACATCGCATTTGTCGTCACGGAAACCGGGCAATATGCGGGATTATTCACGCTTGAGGATGGCTGGCGCGCGGCGCTCGGGGAGCCCCGGCTGAAACCGCGCGAATTCGCGCCCGGCGTGTGGCTTTGTGCCGGGGAATTGCCGCTGCTTCAGTTGCCGCTGTCTCCCGGTAATCTGGATCTCGACCCCCCGCCGCAAACCCTGGGCGGCTTGCTCGCCGCGCTCAGCGGAGAACTGCCGAGAGCGGGGCAAATTGTTACCCATGCAGGCGTTCAGTACACGGTGGAAATCGCGCGCGAGCGAAGAGCGGTGAGGGTCAGGGTGGAGAAGCTTGCAGCGATGAACGATGAGCGATGAGCGCAGAGCGAAGAAGCTGAATATCAGGCAATCGCACAGCGCTACCGGCTCATCGTTCATCGTTCATAGTTCATCGTTCATCGTTTCTATCTTCACCCTTCCTGATTTCGTCCCCCTCCCACCGATAAAATCCTTCTCCGGATTTTTTTCCGAGTTTTCCTGCAGCCACTTTTTCTCGCAGGATGGCCGGCGCCTTGAAGCGGTCGTTGCCCAGTTCGGCGCACAAATAATCGGCGATCGCGAGGCGTACATCCAGCCCGACCAGGTCGGTCAGCTTGAGCGGCCCCATCGGGTGGCGGTAACCCAGCTCCATGGCGGCGTCGATGTCAGCGGCGGAGGCGACCCCTTCTTCGAGCATGCGCATGGCCTCCAGGCCGATGGCGACGCCGAGCCGCGAGGAGGCGAAACCCGGGGAGTCTTTAACTTGGATACAGTGCTTGCCCATTTTTTTGCCGACGACGAGCGCGGCAGACAGGGTTGCGGGAGAGGCTCCGGCGTGATGCACGATCTCCAGCAGCGGCATGAGATGCACGGGATTGAAAAAGTGCATGCCGATGAATTGTTCCGGCCGGCCCGAGCCTGCCGCGATGCGGGCGATGGACAGCGAGGAGGTGTTCGAGGCGAAAATCGTCTCCGCCGGCGCGTCCGCATGCAGTCCGGAGAATAATTTCTGTTTCAGCGCCAGATCTTCCGGCACCGCTTCGATGATCAACCCGGCCTGCGCGGCGTCGGCCGGCGTCGCGGCGCTGCGGAGGTTGGCAAGGGTGGCGGCGCGCTGCTCTGTCGTCACTTTGCCCTTCTCAACGCCTTTGGCCAGATTCGCGGCGATTGCCTTCAATGCGGATTCCGCGGCGGCGGGATTCGCATCGAAGAGGCGCGTTTCATAGCCGGCGGCAGCGGCGACCTGCGCGATCCCGCGGCCCATGGTTCCCGTGCCGATCACGGCAATAGATTTGATATCGTTCATACGGCGGAATTATAGGGACGCGTGTGGGAGCGGTTACGATCAGTCATGGATGGAATTGAACCCCCGTTCAAGATTGAGGCACTATGTAACGAAATGAATTCGGCCGAGCCGGGGCCCCAGCGGAGCTGGGGTAAGCCGAGGTCGTATCGGGGTAGGCGGATTGCCGCAGGCAATCCCCGCCGTAGGGGGCGGAGCCCCCGAAAAACCACCAGACACCCCGCGCACCCAGCGGCAAATTAAACGTCAAAAAAAACATATGCCCCGCGGCAATTCAACTTGGAGCCAGGTGTCTGGTGCGGATGGGGAGATTTGAACTCCCACGCCTTTCGGCATACGCACCTCAAGCGTACGTGTCTGCCATTCCACCACATCCGCACGGATATAAAACAGGCTGGCTTGAGGGGAGCGGTATTCTAACGGGAGCGCAATCGCGCCCGCAAGCGCGGCGATTTTTAATTGACGCGGCCTTTATAATTTCCCCATGAGAAAGCTGCTCCTGATATTCCCGCTGGCGTTCTTAGCCGGCGCCTGTATGCGCAGGGAGTCAGTGCCGCTGCCCGTTCATTCCGGGGTGCTGAGTCCCCCACCGTCCGCCTCGTTCTCCGCCGCGCTGCTCAAACCGAAACCACTCGCCGATCACGCGTACCGGGCGGAACTTTCGTTGGCGCGTCCCGCGCCCGCCAGTGTTACAGCAGGGATCGATGATCAAGTTCGTCATCGTGTCGCGATCAAAGTCGTCTGATGGCGAATGACCGGCCTGCTGCGCCCCTGTCGTCTCCGAAACCGGTGACGCCGCCGATCGCGGAATTGCGCCTGACCGTGTCGCGCCCGCCCGCCACCCACGGCGAACCGTTGGTCGCGGATTTTTCGGTGATCCACCTGCGCGCCGATGCGGGGGCGCAGCTCAGCCTTTCGGTGCATGACGCGCAGGGCCTCTTACTGTATGAGACGCTGTTGTCCCGGTTGGGCATGGCGCCGCCGCCGCCGCTGTTCGGGGCCACGCAGCACGGCCGGCTGACCCTGCCCGCGCCTTTCGCGCCGGGGGATTACCGCATGGGACTCACGCTCCTGTGCAATTCGACCGACGAGGAATCGGTCCGCGTGGAAGCCCCCTTCAGAGTTCCCGCGCCGCAGCCCGACCGGCGGTTCGGGGGGTTGCTCAATCTGGGTGCCTCCGTCGGCGAGGTTGAGCCGACGGACGCGATGCAGCGGGACTGCGTGCTCCGCCGGGCGCATTGGGCGGCCGCTGTGCCGGCGCTTCTGGATCTCAACCGGGTGCAAGTGGCCGGCCTGGTTTCGGGTTTCTATCCCCGGGAAACCCACCCCGAAGGCGGCTTTCGCTGGACCGGCCCGCAGGCGGTCTTCCAACTGCGGATCGCCGGGGCGGTGCTGAGCGCCCAGGTGATCGCGGCGCGGCCGGACATTAATCGCCATCCGGTTGAAGTCGGCCTGTGCGCTGGAGAAACGGAAATCAGCCGCCTGCAGCTGACCAGCGGTCACGCCAACCTGCGTTTTTCCCTGCCCGAGGCGATGCAGGGGAAAGTGACGGTCTTCACCCTCAAAACCAGCGACCCGTGGCGGCCCTCGGATCTGCTTGCCGGCAACGAAGACCACCGCATTCTCGGGCTGGCGTTATCCCGGCTGGAGAGCTCCGTTTGACCCCGGCGAAGCTTCCCCCGCGCCTGCCTGATTTTGCGCGGTTGCTGGGCGAACTGCCGGCGAGGGCGTTGCTGCGGCCTCGCCTGCTGGATGAAGCTGAGGGCGAGCCCTCCGCGCCCTCGCCGGCTGCGCCCGCCGCTCGCACTACACGGCGCACCGATCCCCTGCTGCACCGGCTGCTGCGTCTTTTGCGGGGCGGCGGGGAAAAATGAGAATCGGCATCGCCATGCCCGCCGTTCCCTTCGTCAAGGGTGGCTCTGAACTGCTGACCGGGACGCTGGCCGCGGCGCTGCGCTCGCGCGGACACCAGGTGGACGCCATCACTCTGCCATACAAATGGTATCCGCCGGAACGGCTGCTGCTGGACAGCCTCGCCTGGCGGCAGTTCGATCTCACCGAGGCCGATGGCGCGCGGGTGGATCTGCTCATCTGCACCAAATTTCCCTCCTACCTGGCCTTGCATCCCAACAAGATCGTCTGGTTGTATCACCAGTTCCGCCAGGCCTACGACCAGTTCGGCGCCCAGGACGGCGCGCTGCAATTCGATGATTCGGGCACCGCCACTCGCGACGCGTTGATGGCGCTCGACCGCCTGGGACTGGAGAGTTGCCGGCGCCGCTTCGCGATCTCGCGCAATGTCGCAGATCGCCTTCAACGCTTCAACAATCTGGACGCGCAGGTTCTGTATCCCCCCCTCCGCGGCGACGGACAATTCAAGACCGGCCCTTACGGGGATTACCTGCTTTATGTCGGACGGCTGGATCGCATGAAGCGGGTGGATCTGCTGCTGGAAGCGGCGGCCCGAATGAAGCGGGGCCGCGTCGTCATTTGCGGCGAGGGGCCCGAGCGCCCACAACTTGAGGCCCGCGTCAAGGAACTGGATCTGGCCGGGCGGGTGACGCTCGCCGGCTTCGTGACAGAAGAACAGCTCTATGAACTGTATGCCGGCGCGCGGGCGGTCTATTATGCGCCGGTTGATGAGGATTACGGCTTCGCCACCGTCGAGGCCATGCGCTGCGCGAAACCGGTGCTCACCTGCCGCGATTCAGGCGGCGTTTTGGAATTCGTCAGCGACGGCGAGACCGGATTGATCACGCCGCCTGACGCAGCCGCTCTGGCGGTGGCCGCCGATCGCCTCTTCAACGACGCTTCGCTGGCCCGCAGATTGGGAGAAGCCGGGCAAGCACGGGTGCGTCCAATCACCTGGGAGCCCGTACTCGACGCGCTACTCGAAGGCGCGGGATGAGCCGGCGCCTGCGCGTCGTATGGGCCTCGCCGCTGCGGCCGGTGCCGTCCGGGATTTCCGCCTATGCGGAAGACCTCATTCCCCGCCTCGGCCGGGAAATTGACCTGACGGTACTCTAC